>DZBC01000051.1 GCA_022729835.1 Sulfuricurvum sp.
CGCATCGGGGCTGAAGTGTTTGGGTGTGAAACCGTACTGTGCGCAGTGGCGCTCAAGCGTCACTGTGGCAATGCTTAGGATCTCGTCGCGGCGTTCACGTAGCGGTGGGATGTGCACGGGAATGGTGTTGAGTCGGTAGTAGAGGTCTTCGCGGAAGGTGCCATTTTGGATCTTTTCAGATAGATCGGCGTTGGTGGCACAGACGATACGCACGTCAATTTTGATACTTTTAGAGGCCCCAAGACGGCGGATTTCGCGCTCTTGAATGGCGCGTAATAGTTTGGCTTGAACGCCATAGGGCATCTCTGCGATCTCATCGAGAAAGAGTGTGCCGCCTTGAGCCAACTCAAATTGTCCGGCGCGGGCTTCGGTGGCGTCGGTAAAGGCACCTTTTTCAAATCCAAAGAGTTCGCTTTCAATGAGATTGTCGGGAATGGCGGCCATGTTGATCGCAATAAAAGGCTTGGTTGCGCGTGGCGAGTGTTCATGAATGAATCTAGCGAAGAGCTCTTTGCCCACACCGCTCTCTCCCAGCAACAAGATGCTGGCATCGGTGGCGGCGGCTCTTGTTGTTACATGTAAGGCTTTCTCTAACGCCTCTGAGTGGCCCAAAAAGGCAGGAGCGGCGTTTTGAGCCGGTTTTTGTGGATGGGATTTGACCGTTTTTTGTACCTGATCGCAGCGTTTGATCGCTTTGATGAGGGTTTCGATTTCGAAGGGCTTGAGCAAGAAGTCCTTGACGCCCAGCTGGATCGATTCGATGGCACGCGAGAGCGTGGCGTTGCCAGTGATAAGGATCACTTCATAACGCCCCCCAAGCTCCTTGACGAACTCGATGCCGTCCATACCGGGCATGTTGATGTCGGAGACCACCAGCGTGTAACTATCATCGAGTTTTTTGAGGGCGTCACGGGCGTTTTTGAAGGTAACAACTTCGAATTCGTTGTAGTCGCCCATAGCGATTTCTAGGGATTTGCGCATGTTGATATCGTCTTCGACGATGGCGATTTTCACATGGTCCCTTTGCTATTTGATGAGCGCGATTGTAGCAAAGCCCGCTTTAAACTCGACTTCAAAGCAAGCGGTAGGAAAGGTGAGGGTGGTGAGGCTGGAAGTGGTGTGATTGACGCTACGCTCGAGGTGCTGTACATGTAAGAAGTGTTGGCGCAGATAGGCATCAAAGGCGTCGCGGTGGCGCTGTAATGTGGTGCTAAGCGTGTCCGATGCGCTTAGGGTCAGTGGAGGCTGAAGGAGACCTTGGCAGGGTTGCATCGCAGGCGTTACATGTAAGCGCTCCTGCGCAACGGTGGCGTTTTGGGTGATGAGCCGATAGCCGATGAGGTACTCATCAGCACCAAGCGTTGTGCCTAAAACTAGAGCACAACCGAAGTGTAAGAGAGGATGATCTCCATTTCGACTTCGCACAGACCCTCTTTGTAGCTGGTTTCGGCAATGGTGGCGTTGCGGATCAGTGCATCTACTTTGGTGCGCACCTCAGAGCGTTGAACAACCATGTTTTTAATAAAATCGTGACCCTCTACATGTACGCCCGCGATACGTTCGGCGATCATGCGGTAGGCGTCGGCGACTGCCGCTCTTTTGGCCATTGCAAAGGCTTGCGCCGGAGAGATGGTTGTGGTTGGTGCTACCCCTTGACCGACGACATTGATACGGATGGAGTGGCAAGGTGTGAGCTGGTTGGGTAGACCGCGAATGGTTTCGACATTCTCGATCATATACGGCTTGATCTGCATATCACCGCTACAGCGGTCATAAGCTGAGGTGAGTACCATCGTAGCGTTTTGTTCACTTTGCTGCGGCTGAGTAGGGGCACAACCGATCAGGGCAAAGCCGGCTAGGAATGTCATAGCGAGGGTAGGGTATCGCATGGGCGTAATCCTTTGAGGGGCATTTAGCATTTTAAAAGCAAGTACCGTTCCACTCTTAGAAATAGAAGCGGATGGTGCCGAATGCCCCTGCGGCTTTAAAGGTGATTTTGTCTTTTTTCTCGGTCGCTTCAAAATCTTCGTACATGTAACCGCCGCGCAGTGCGATGTGTCGGGCAAATCGGTACTCCAAAGCACCTTTGAAGCTGTTGGCTTTGATCTCTCCGAGTGCGAGTCCGCTCGCTTCGCCAAAAATGGTGACGTAGCCCGCTTTGTAGGAGAGGGCAAAATAGGGCATATAAATGCTTGACTGGACGCTGATAAAGTCGTTTTCGGCGGTTGAGCCGTTTTGACGCACTTCAAACCTATAGTCGATGGTTTTGAGGTTTAGCCCAAGATCGAAGATCAGATCTCCCGTGTAGAGGTTGCGACCGAAGATATCGATCGTGCGTCCTTGCTGGTAAAAATCCTTGGCGATCACAGCGTTGAAGACTTGGTAGTCGGTCCATGTGGTGATGCTACCGTTGTAGTCCCTTTCGACAAAGGTTTTACCTTTTGGAAACAGCGCGTTTTTCGAGTCACTCATGTTGAAGTAGCTTGCGCGAAGCGTCGGCAGGTACCAAGCATCAAAATCAGCTTCGGCACCGAAGTAGCTGATGAGCGTTCCTTTATATTGAAGGTCTTTATCATAGACACTGACGCTACTTGGGTTTTCGATCTCGCCGTCGAAACGGGGGGTAAAACCACCGAGCTCAAGGCTGATTTCGGCTCTGAGGAGCATACTAAACATCAGAAAAAAAAGAGAGGCGTAACGTAGGCGCATTATCGGGGTGCTACTAGGGTTTGATTGGCCGAATTGACCGGAGTGAGGATCAGTGGCGTATAGATTGAGGTATCGGCGGCATCTCTAGTAGATGGAAAAGTTGACACGTAAAGAGCGCCTCGGTATTCGACAAAAAACCGATTGCCTGCGTACGCGGGCATGGAATCAACCCTGATAATGGCGGTTCCGCTACCGCTAAGATCATAAAAGCTGGTCCATGGCAGGTCGGTTGTATTATTGAGTGTTGTTTCGGGAATATTGGCATAGGCCATACGTACACTTTGATCTTGGATTTGAGCTTCGACATGAACGCCGTTGCGTTGAGTAGAGGTGCTGACGTTACATGTATCGTCGTAAATGGTTATGCTGGAAGTATTTTGTTCATAGGTATGTGTGAGTACAGTAGCGCTACGCAAAATATTGACGTAGTTGAAGCTTAAGGCATTTGAAGCATTGCCGCGACTGAGCGTACCATTACCGTCGACAGCGATCAACTTGAGTGCATGTGATGTTCCGAAGTTAAAGTCGTGACACATGTTGTACGCAGTCGCATTGGCTTTGGGTAGTGCTGCTGTGATTGGAGATGCACCAGAGTCGGGGATAAAGTCCTCATAAATGTAATAGCTTGCCACGTCAGTTGAGGCCGAGGTAAACGTCGCTTCGATACCGTTAGCAAAGGTTGCCGAGGGTTTTTCGGGTTTGTCGTAGTCGATGGTGGCGATAGAGGCGTTGTAAAAGGCTTCGCCGATACCATCGGCTGCGCGTAGGGCGATGTTGATGGCGGATCCGGTATCGGGAGTGAGCCCCTGGGATTCGTATTCGGTCAGGCGCGCGGCATAGACGGTTCCCTCTTTGGTGAGGTGAACTTCACTACCGGCAACCATGATTTTGGCGTTGGATGTCGCCTCTTCGATTCCTGCGATCTGGGCGTTGAATTCGCCACCGATGATGACGTTTTCGGTGGTATCGTCGGCGTTGAAATGATAGGCGTAGGTGGGGTTGTAGATGACGTTGCTCACCGTGATGGTTTTTGGGTCGGTGTAGGGTTCGAGATAGACCCAGTAGCCAGAAGCGTTATCGACGCTAAAGAGGTTGTATTCGTTGTTGAGGAGCCATTCGTCAGAACTGCGGGTAAGGTCGATACCGTCCCAATGGGTTGAGGCTTCGGGTGTGGCCAGTTTGGTGCTGGGACGCAACATTACTTTGGCGGCAAAACCCGCATCTTTGAGGGTGTAGAGTGGACCGTAGTTGGCATAGTCAGGGGTGTATACGCTGTTGTCTTTGAGATCGCTCACGATGGCTGCGCCATCGAGATTGAGTGTACCTGGGTTGGTGGCTGAATCGGCAAGGGTACCGGCTAAAGTACCGTCATCTTCGCTAAACGTCACTGTGTGAAGGTCGATTCCCTCGATGGTGATGATGGCTTTGGTGAGGTCGTTGGTACCATCGGTGTAGTTGTGTGAGGCGAATCCTGCGATGGTATTGGCTTTCATCGTTGTGTTGATGGCGCCCACCAGACCATCAAGCAGTACGAGACGTCTGGCGTCGGTGCTGGTGGGGTTGGCGATGGGGGTGTCGGCTGCAGCGAAGCCGTTGACACTAAAGGCATTATTGCCAATACCTCCGTCGATTCCGTTGGCTTCGGCGGTGAATTTGAGCTCCCAGCGGTTGGGAATGATGGTCTCACGTGCCAAATCGCCGATGCCAAGCACCCGCTTGATCGCTCCGCGCGCCACGTCAGCGGTGGAGGTGCTCTTTTTGAAGTAGTCGATAGTAGCTGATTCAGCATCGTGGATGTCAAACGTGCGGGAGTTGGTGGCGACGACGACCAGTTTGGTACCGTCTGTTGCAGCGTAGGTCTTGGTGTCTGTGCTGGCGGTCCCATTGTCGGCAAGAGCGTTAATGTCTGCGGCTACCTGTGCAGTGCCATCACCAGTAGTGGGGGTGACGCTTCCCTCGACGGTGTTGATGATTTTAAAGGCGACGGGTGTCAGATGAGCTGTTCCGGTAGCGGTTGTATTGAGTGTGTAGACTCGGGTGTAGGTGTTATCGCGCACATAAAAAGGGGTGTCGCTGGTGGCCAGTAGCATATCGGTTGCGCCGTCGAAATCAGAGTCGATTTGTAAGATGCGTCCGCTGGCAGCGACTCCCGTGAAGATGTCGTCGGTTGAGAGTTCTGTTTGCGCCGATGTTAGTGTCGTCGCTGTATCATTGCCGGCGAGGCCAAGCGGAGTGGGGGAAGAGGCGCCATTTTTGCTGTCACCTTGAAGTGTGCCAAACTGTACCAGAGCCGAGAGCGCTCCACCACCTCCGCCGACGATGCTGTCAAGCTGCGAGGCGCTTCCCGCACCCACCATTGGCTCGATGATTAAGGCAAACTCACCATAGCGGGAGGTGACGCCAGTTGTTGCGACGTCGGCGACGGCACCGATCGCTCCGGTGGCGGTGATGACCGGGCTTGCACCTTGGAGCGTCGTGGCGGCGCCAAAACTGTTACCTACGCCATCTTTGATAGTGAATTTTTTGTCTGAGAGAAAGATAAGATTGGTATCGCTGGTATCGGCGGCAAAAGCCTTGATATTGAAACTCAGTGGTAGCATGCCGTTGATTTTTGCTTTGTCGATGGCGATGTTGATCTGTTTGGCAATCTGTTCGGTCGCACCGCTGTTGGTGGTGGCTAGCGTAATACTCAGTGTGTTGTTGCCTGTTTCATCGGCGATAGTGACGCTATCGCCATTGACAGCGGCGGTCGCGTCGATCAGCAGTCCGGTGGCAGCGTTACGGATATCGGGATGGGCGGCGGGGTCAAAGGCAAGCATATTCCAGCCTTCAAAGAGTTTGCCTGTGTAGACGGTATAATCGGCTTCGACGTGGCTGCTTTTGCCCAGTATAAGTCCGGAGCGGGTGCCGCCTGAGGCGGCGGTATCGTCGTTGTTGATATCGAAGCGACCCCAGTAGGCATAACCTGGTTCAAAATCGCTGAAGTCGTTGGCGACAGTGCCGGTTTTGGAGCGGTCCCATACCTGCCATGTTTGGGTTTGGGCATTGTAGTGATAAAAACGCATTTTACCCGTGGGTGTCCCCTGATGCTCGTCCTTGTCATACGCGGCAGGCATGATCGGGCTGTCATTGAGGTTGTAAGCGATCAAGTCGTCCACGCGGGTCATGTTGGTGCCGACGGTAGCGTTGCTCTCTTGTGTGGTAGCGACGGCTGGGGCGCTAAAAGTGGCGACTTGGCTGATGGTGGTGCGGTAGACTTTGCTGAGGTCATTGTTGATTTGCAGTTCCAGCTCTCGACCTTCGAGTGACGCTTTGTAGTCCAGCTTGACCTTGGCGATAGTGGGTGCACCTTCGAGCGCAATATACATCGAGCGCAAGGGTTCGGTTTGGCTGAACGTGAGATCGTTTGAGCGAATAGCTACGGTGAGTGCCGTAAAATAGGGGTTTCCATCACTATCTTTGATGGTTTGAAATGCAGCCATATCTTTGAGCCCTGAGCTGTCTTGGAAACCCGATTCGGCTAAGTCGTCGGTGGTGTCAGTCTCCGTGACTTCGTCGTAGCCAGTAGTGAAAAGTGCTTGTACGGTGGTTTTGGTTGATGAAGGAACACCGGAGCTAAAAGCATTGACACCAAACATAATCCAGCCACGATCGTAGCTGTTACTGGTCATTGGCACATAAAAAGCGTTGGGGTCGGCGCTCAAAGGGGTGCCAAAGAGGGCAAGAGCGGCGAAACTCAGTAGGGAGGTTTTGGTGTTCATGGGTCGTTCCTTTTATCGGTAGACTTTTTGTGCTACCAGTGAGCTGGCATTTTCGGAGGTGAGCTTGAGTCGATAGCAACGTGGCTTGACACCACCGACGGCTTTGGGTGTTTTAATGTAGATTGTGTTGGAAGCAATGGAAGTCCAAGCGAGGTCATATGCAAAATAGTATTGGGCATTGTCGCCATAAAAAACGCTACTGGTGTCTTGCAGTAGAGTGCCTTCTGGCAGGGTGTTGTAATAGGCGCTGACGAGTGAATCAGCTTCATTAACTGTTTCCCTGTAGAGCGATTTAACTGTGATACCGTTGAGCTCGTCATAGGCCTCTCTGGCTGTATTGGCGCTGTCTTGGAGGATGGGGGCACTAAAGAGACTTCCATCGCAAGCCGCTTTATCGTAGATTGCATTTTCGCTGGTCTCAAACACGGCCTCTTCCTCGAGTGTACTTTCTGAGCTTGAAGAGAGTGTGGTGGAGCTTATTACGGAGGAGATAGAGCTAAGGGAGATGCTGCTTTGAGAAACTGAGCTGACTGATACGATGCTACTTTGTGATGCACTGCTATTGACCACGATATTTGAGTGGTCACTAGAGTCGGTAGCGACACCGCAACTCCAGAGTAAAAATGCAGGGCTGATCAACAAACCGTACCGTAAGCACATTTTAGTTGTTGTTCCATTCTTCAGGGATTTGTGGAACCCCGTCGCCTTGCACCTGATCTTCCGTAGCACTGCCCTGAGTCGAACTCTGGGATGCCGATGAGCTTTGGGTGGAGAGACTCTGTGACGAAGAAGCGGTGATACTGCTTGAGTTTGAGCTTGTTGAGGTTGTTGAGCTTGAGGCAACATTACTGCGATCCTTACTGCCTTCACTTTGCATACAACCGACGAGCAAGAGGGCGACAGCTATCACTAAAAGATGCATTTTCATAGAGACTCCTCAAGATTTTGGCAATCGAGCACAGAAAACAAGATCGGGTTTTTTTGTAAAAAATAAAGAGACGACATGGATTCCGGCCCGAAGGCGCAGATCAGTCGAGCAGAGAGGATGATGTATCCGGCGCCTCTTCGCTACCTTCTTCGTCCTCTTCGGTCTTTGGACAGCGGGAGATGCTGGCGACATCGTCACCTTTGACGATATAGACCCCGCTGGTGTTGCGCGAGGATTTGGAGATACTCTGCATATCGACGCGGATCATTTTACCCTCTTTGGTTAGGGCCATAAGGTCCATATTTTCATCAACCATGACACATCCGATGACGTTTTGGCCAGTTTTGTTGTTGAGTTTCATCGCGATCACCCCGGTGCCGGCACGGTTGGTGAGGCGGTACTCTTCGGCAGTGGTGCGCTTGCCTATTCCCTTTTCGCTAACCATCAAGATCTCTTCGTCGTCGCTTTTTATAATGTTGGCATCGACGACTTCGTCGCCCTCGTATTTGAATTTGATGCCCGTTACGCCGCGCGTAGAGCGACCCTGTTCACGGGTTTTTTCGATCTCGAACTTGACGCACTGAGCTTTTTTCGTCACCATAAAGAGCCATTTGGTCTCAACCGTAGTGATGTGTGCTGTGACTAGCGTGTCATCATCATCCAGCACAATCGCCCGTACGCCGGTGGAGCGAACATTGCAAAATTCACTGAGGTTGGTGCGTTTGACGATACCGTTTCGGGTGAAGAAAGCCAAAGATTTTTCCTCATCAAAGTCTGTTGTGGGGATGATAGAGCGGATCTTTTCGTCGGTTTCGAGATTGATGAGATTGACGACTGCCTTGCCTTTGGCAGTGCGGCTGCCTTCTGGGATGCGGTAGACTTTGAGCCAGTGGAGCTGTCCTCGGTCGGTGACAAACATGAGGGTATCATGAGTGTTACATGTATAGAATTTTTCGATAAAGTCGTCTTCGTAGGTGGTGGCGGCAACTTTGCCCTTGCCCCCTCTGCGCTGCTTCTCATAGGCCGCGAGTGGTACGCGTTTGATGTAACCACGGTGCGAGATGGTGACAACCATAGGTTCGTTGGGGATAAGATCTTCGATGTCGATATCGTCGTAGTTGTCTTCGATTTCCGTGCGGCGTACTTCACCATACTGTTCTAGTGCGGCGGTGAACTCTTCTTTGATGATGCCCAGCAACACCTCTTCGCTACGCAAGATACTCTCAAGGTAGCCGATGAGTTTAAGGATTTCAGCCAGTTCATTTTCGATTTTTTCGCGCTCTAGCCCTGTGAGGCGTCCTAAGCGCATATCGACAATGGCTTGGGCTTGAATCTCACTAAATTCAAAGCGTTCGATCAGATTTTCTCGGGCATTTTCGATACTGGCACTGGCTTTGATGATGGCGATAATCTCGTCAATATGGTCAAGGGCTTTTTTGAGACCTTCTAAAATATGCGCGCGGGCCTTGGCTTTTTCCAGATCAAAGATGGTGCGGCGGATAATGACCGTTTTGCGGTGGTTGACGAAGTGACGCAGCATCTCCAGTAGCGTGAAGACGCGTGGCTCTTGATTGTGGATGGCCAGCATGATGATGCCAAACGTGGTCTCCATGCTGGTAGATTTAAAGAGGTTGTTAAGCACGATCTCATTCATGGCGTCGCGCTTGAGCTCAATGACCACGCGGATACCTTCGCGGTCGGATTCGTCGCGGATCTCGCTGATCCCCTCGATCACCTTGTCTTTGACCAGATCGGCGATGTTTTCGATAAGGCGTGCTTTGTTGACCATGTAGGGCAGTTCGTCTATGACGATGACATCCTTGTTGGCTTTTTTCTCAATATGGGTTTTAGCGCGCACTTTAATACGTCCGCGTCCGCTTTCATAGGCTTCGAGAATCCCTTTTTTGCCAAAAATGGTACCGCCGGTGGGAAAGTCAGGAGCTTTGATAAACTCCATCATCTCCATGAGGGAGGCTTGCGGGTGGTCGATGAGGTAGACGAGGCCACGCAGGACTTCGGCGGGATTGTGCGGTGGTATATTAGTGGCCATACCGACGGCGATTCCGTTAGAGCCGTTGATCAGTAGATTGGGGACGCGTGTGGGTAGAACTGAGGGTTCGTGGGTCGTGCCGTCGTAGTTTTCAATCATGTTGACGGTATTTTTGTCCAGATCTTGTAGTAATTCTCCGGCATAGCGGGTCATACGTGCTTCGGTATAACGCATCGCCGCCGCGTTGTCGCCATCAATGGAACCAAAGTTGCCCTGTCCGTCTACCAGAGTCATACGCATACTAAAGGGCTGCGCCATGCGCACCAGAGCGTCATACACTGCAGTGTCACCGTGGGGGTGGTATTGCCCGATCACATCCCCGACGATACGGGCTGATTTTTTGTATTTGGCTCCTGCGGAGAGGCTGAGCTTGTCCATCGCATAGAGAATCCGGCGGTGTACCGGTTTGAGTCCATCGCGCACGTCGGGCAGTGCACGTCCGATGATGACGCTCATGGAGTAGTCGAGGTAGCTGCTTTTGAGACTCTCTTCTATATTGACGTTTTCAATTGCGCTGTTGTCAAGCAGATCGTTCATACTGTATCCCCAATTCGTTAGTTACATGTAAAATAGGCTCAATTCTAGCGAAATGGTGCTTAATAACAAAAACAGAGTCAGCTAAGGCGAAAATTGCACTATGGTCAAAAAATAGGCAATAAATATACAAAAATGTAGCATTATCAAGTTTATAATTTTGTTATCTTCAAACTCAACCAAGGGAGAAACAATGGAAAACTTCGGTGATGTACAGTACATCCTCACCAGCTTTTTGTTCCTGTTCGCAGGGGCGCTTGTAATGTGGATGGCTGCAGGCTTTGCAATGCTTGAGGCGGGACTGACCCGCACCAAGAACAACGTAGTCATTTTGACCAAAAATATCGCGCTTTACGCGATCGCATCTATTATGTATTATGTGATCGGTTACAACCTGATGTACGGCGGCGAAGGTGCTTTTGTGGGTGATATTGCGTTTGCCTTGAGCGGCATTAGCTATGGCGATCGTTCAGTGATGGCCGATTTTTTCTTTCAAGTAGTCTTCGTAGCGACGGCAGCTTCAGTTATTTCTGGTGTTGTGGCTGAACGTATGAAGCTTTGGCCATTTTTGATTTTTGTGGTGTTTTTGACAGCAGTTATTTACCCGATTCAGGGGCACTGGTCATGGGGCGGTAGTGCACTGGGCGGCTTTATGGAAGGCTTTAGCGACTTTGCGGGCTCTACCATCGTACACTCTGTAGGCGGTTGGGCTGCATTGGCGGGCGTACTGCTGCTGGGTGCACGTAAAGGCAAATACACCAAAGAGGGCAATGT
>DZBC01000052.1 GCA_022729835.1 Sulfuricurvum sp.
AAAATCGCCCGTAAAACGATCTGCCCCGCCGATGCCTCACCCGATGATATCGTGATGCTCAAACCCAACTTTGTCCCCTCAATTTTCGTCTTCGATCTTGATTTTGATCAGAACCTTACCGAACTACGCACCATCTTGCCACTGATGGATCAAGGCGGAAAAGTGCTCAGCGGACGCGCTCATCCGAATCTCGCCACACACCAACGTGCTTTCGATGTCATGGGTAATGAAGTCACTTACGATCCTGATGGCATCGACCCGCGCGGCATTGTCCGAATGTCGGACGGCACCTTTTGGATCAGCGACGCATCAGTTGCTTCCGTGTTACATGTAAACGCTGACGGAAAGAGCCTCAAGCGTCTTGTGCCTGCAGGAATGCAAAACGATTTCAACACATCACGCTGCCCGGTTCTAGGAGTCCTTCCATCTGAACTCTCCAGCATTGCGCCAGGCCATGGATTGCACGGTATCGCTTCTGATGCTGCCGAAAGTGCCCTCTATTTCATCGCCCATAAACCGCTTTTGGGTGATCTTAACGCCTCATCTGAGTCAAACTATCTGCGCCTCTACCACATGCCTGTGCAAAACCCTGAGGGTGTATCAAGCTATCTTTATACGCTTGATGAAGCGGATGGAGCTGTCGTTGAAATGTCTCTTTCACCCGAAGGTGATTTACTGGTTATGGAGCGCCTCTTAGCCTCCACTAAAATCTATCGGGTTACTCTTCAAGAGGGTGCTAAAATCGCCTCCGGTGCCGACCTGACAAAGATTGCGCCGCTGGTTAAAACGCTGCTTTTTGATTCCGCAAGCTCTACCGAAACGTTCCCAAGCTCACTTGAGGGGATGACACGCATCTGGAATGGCAGCTATCTTCTGATCAATAATAACGGCTACCACCTAGACGGGGAGACCACCACCCTCAAAACCATCACACTCACCACCGGAGGTGCACAATGAAAACGATGCGACTGATCACTATTTCCGTAGCACTCTCTTCTTGCCTTATGGCGGGAGTAATTGACCATATCGGCGTACGCGGCGGCTACTCTGGGGCCATCATGCAAGAGCACAGCAGCAATCAAGTTGATGCCGACGAGAGCAAAACGGGCGGTTTGATTTATGATCTTAGCGCCGCATTCAAGGTCTCTGATGAAGGCTTTTTCGACACTTTCAAGCCTTATGTCGATTTTACCGGGCGTCACTATACTGACCGCAATGCGCAGACTTTTGGTGTGGGCTTGCATCACGACTTTGGCTCTGTGGTCGGACTTACACCCTTTGTAGCTGCTGGAATCGGCTACGCGCAAATGCGCTGGAATGACGCGCCTTTGCGCCATACGAGCAAAAGTGACAAGGCCATGAACAGTGCCGTCGCTTCGCTGCACGGAGGCGTAGCGATTCCCGTGAGCGAATGGATCGACGCCACGCTCTCACTACGCGCCGACTGGTATGAACTGAGCACCAAGTTTGAGACGGAAGACCGCACCACCGATCAAGTAGACCGTTTTGCACTTTCGGCGCTGGCGGGATTACGCTTCCGTTTTGAGCATGAAGCCAAGCCTGCACCGCAACCCAAAACCGTCACTCCGTCTGCTGTCGCAGAACCAACACCTGTAGCAGCTCCCGTAGTTGCCCCCGCAGCTCCCCAACCGTGTGATCTTTCATCGCTCAAACGACGCTTCCATTTTGACTTTGACAGTGCGATACTCAAAAATGAGGCCAAAACCACTCTTGACGCGACCCTTGAATGTCTCAAAGACCACCCTCAAACCCGCATTGAGTTTGAAGGTCATACGGACAGCATGGGACCAAATGCCTACAATCAAAAACTCTCCCTAAGACGTTCTCAATCAGCCGGAGCCTATGCCCTTGAAAAAGGGCTTGATACTGCGCGTATGGTCACATCAGGCAAGGGAGAAACCAAACCTACCGCCGACAACGCCACCGACGAGGGCAGGGCGCAGAACCGTCGTGTTGATCTGTACTTCATCGATTCGATCACTCCGGTGCAGTTTGACTACAACTCCTCCACACTCAAAAACGACATCAGCAAACTTGAACCGCTGCTTGAGCGTATGCGTACCCAAAACGACGCATCGATCAAAATCATAGGTCATACCGATGATGTCGGAAGCCAACGCTACAACGTCAAGCTCTCCAAAGCACGCGCCGAGGCCATCAAAGCCTTTTTGGTCGGTAACGGTATCGATGCCAAGCGTATCGAGATCGAGGCCAAAGGCGAAGCCCAGCCTGCGGCGAGCAATGCGGATGAAGCGGGACGCGCCCAAAACCGCCGCGCCGAAATGAATCTTCGCCACTAGGAGCAGTCATTGGAGTGTGCGTCGTTCAACCACAAGCTGCTCGATTTTCTCGACGCTTCGCCGAGCGCCTATCACGCCGTAGCGCAGATGGGCGCACAGCTACGCGCAGCGGGATTTGAGGAGCTCGATGAAAGAGAATCGTGGCAGCTTCAAGAGGGCAAGTGCTACTACACGCTACGCGGCGGAGCGCTCATCGCCTTTACCTATCCTTCAAGCCGTGACAAGGGCTATCTGCTCTTGGGATCGCATACCGACTCGCCCCATCTCAAGATCAAACCCAATCCGACCCTGCACAAAGAGGCCATCACGCAACTGAGCGTCGAGCCTTACGGCGGAGTGCTGATCAACCCTTGGTTCGATCGTGACCTCTGTATTGCCGGAAAAGTGCAGTTTACGGATGAAGCAGGTGCGCTGCAATCGTGTCTGATCGACCTGAAAGAACCTGTCGCCACCATCGCCTCATTGGCCATACACCTTGACCAAAATGCCAACAAAGAGCGCAGCGTCAACTTGCAAAAAGAGATCCTTCCCCTGCTTACATGTAACCCGCAGTTTGACCTTTATGAGACGCTTCTGACGCATATCGATCCCGCGCTGCGCCCCAAAAAGATCCTCTCGCACGATCTGAGCCTCTACGACACCCAAAAAGCGCGCATTATCGGATTTGAGCGCGAATTTATCGCATCGGCGCGGCTCGATAACCTGCTAAGCTGCTTTGTGAACCTTCAAAGCCTCTTACATGTAAGCCCTGAACTGCCGGTGATGATGGCCGCGCTCGATCATGAAGAGGTAGGCAGCGAAAGCAGCAGCGGTGCGGCGGGATCGTTTATGGAGCAGGTACTCAGCCGCATCTACCCCCAAAACGAAGCGCACATCCGTGCGTCACGTCATTCGCTGCTGCTCTCGTGCGACAATGCCCACGCGGTTCATCCCAACTTTGCCGACAAGCATGAAAGCGAGCACAAACCCCGCATGAACGGCGGCGTCGTCATCAAACACAACGCCAATCAGCGCTACGCTACGGGCACGCTGGGCGCTTCGCTCTTCAAACTTGCCGCCGATCGCGCCGATGAGCCTTTCCAGCTCTTTGTGAACCGCAGCGATATGGGGTGCGGCTCCACCATCGGCCCCATCTGCGCCACTCGCCTTGGCATCGAAACACTTGATGTAGGGCTACCGACTCTGGGCATGCACTCGATCCGCGAGCTCGCTGGTGTGCGCGACGCCTTTGGCCTCTTTCGCATCATTTTGGCGCTGGCCGATGGCCGAAACACTTAATCCCGAAGAGTTGCGTCTGCTTATTGAGCAGACCTACAAAGTCGAAAACGACTTTATTCATCTCAAAGCCGCCTACGCCCATTTGCAAGGTACGATCGAGACAATGGTTGAATTTTCGCCCAACGCTCTGTGGATTTTGAGTGACGAAGACGGCACAATCTTTTTGGAAAACTCCCGCGCTAAAACCCTGCGTGCGCTGCTTGGAGAGTTGCATTTTGACGAAGAGGAGTATGAACTCGCCTTCGAATCACGCTTTTATCTCATCAAACTCTCGCGCTATCAACAAAAGCATCTCGTCTCTGCCACCGACATCACCGAACAAAAACGCAAAGAGAACCTCGCTACGATGGGGCAGATGGCGGCACACCTCAGCCATGAGATCCGCAATCCCATCGGCTCTATCGCACTTCTAGCCTCGACGCTCATGAAGCGGGTTATTCCCCAAAACAAACCCATCGTGCTGGAGATTCAAAAGTCGATCTACCGCATCGAGCGTATCATCAAATCGACGCTAATGTTCTCTAAAGGGGTCAAAACAACCATCGTGCCCGTGCAATGGCAAACCCTGCTTCGAGAGATCGAAACAGCCATCGGCTACTATAGCTACGCCAAGGCGATTCGCTTTGATCTTCCGCAACACGCCTTTATGCTACAAGGCGACATCGATCTACTCTCGATGCTCTTTACCAACTTCATATTCAATGCTATTGACGCCATTGAAGCGGATGAAGATGACGAAGGAGTCATCAACCTCACCCACCGTATCGACGGCGGATACCATCGTTTCGAGATCTATGATAGTGGCGTTCCCATCGAAAATGTCGCCATGCTTTTTGAGGCCTTCAAAAGTACGAAGCAAAAAGGAAACGGTTTGGGACTATTGCTGTGCAAACAGATCGCGCAGGCACATGGGGGAGAGGTGGGACTTTGCGACGGGAGCCGCAAAGGTTTTTATATTTCGCTCAAGGCTTAATCAGCCAAAACGCCGCCTAGTTCAATCTCAAGCTTGACCTTTTCGGCCACCGCGAAACCACCGGCTTCGATTAGTTTATTCCATTTAATCCCGTAATCCATCCGGTTGATTTCGCCTTCAAGCGTGAAGCCGACTTTTTCGTTGCCAAACGCGTCTTCAGCCATACCGCCAAACTCATAATCAAGCGCCACGGGCTTGCTCACACCGCGCATGGTCAGTATGCCATGCACCTTGTCGTCTTTGACTTCGGTCATCTTAAAGGTGATCTGCGGATATTTTTCGGCACTAAAGAAGTCGTCGTTGCGCAAGTGTTCGTCGCGCTTGGTATTGTCGGTGTCGATGGAAGCCGTCTGAATGACACCGTCGAGGGCCTTAAGGGTCTTGCTCTTTTCGTCAAACACGAAGGTGCCTTCAAATTTGGTGAAATTACCCTTGACGTTGCTCACCATCATGTGGCGTACTTTGAATCCGACGCTGCTGTGCGCGGCATCGACTTTGTAGTTACCGCCAAACAGCAATGAGCAAGAGAGTAGGGAAAGTGAAAGCAGTGACATTAATTTCATGAGATTCTCCTTGAATGGGTTTGGGCTATCTTAGTGACCTTACATGTAATCACTACTATCATCACCAAACCAAATTCAACACTTAAGAAAAAAATAATATTTTCTACGCCACTCAAGCAAAACGGTTGCGAAAGGCTTTGGCGCCGTCTTTACTTGATTCGACCGTATCATTGATCCCCTCAAAGCTAAAGCGGATTTTGCTCTGCTCGATGGTTTCCATTGTTTTGATCGTATCAATATTGATCAGATAAGAGCGGTGTACCTGTACGAAGTGATAGGGAGAGAGCAGGCTCTGTAGGTCGGAGATCTTTTTGCTCAGATATGAAAAGCCTTTTTTGGTGCGCACCATTACCTCGCTTAAGTCCGCCTTGATGTAATAGATCTCTTCAGGTCGCAGCAAAAAGTAGCTTTCACCGTTTTTGCTCATCAGCCTCACCTCTGCGCGTTGCCGTGTGCGCTCGGCATCCAGCCGCTCAAGCACCTTGGAGAGCTGATCGAGACTGTAGGGTTTAACCAGATAGCCCACAGCGCCGATATCAAAGGCCTCAAGTGCATGTTCGCTGTACGCGGTCTGAAAAATGATGCCCATTTGTGGTTGTAAATAACGCAGCTCATACCCCAGATCGAGTCCGTTCATCTGTGGCATATTGATATCCAAAAAGGCAATATCGAAAGAGGCTTCGCGGGCCGCTTCAAGGGCTTGAAGGCCATGGGCGGCAACACTGATCTGCTCATACCCGAGGGTGCGTAGCATCCGCTCCAAACGACTACGCGCGAGTGGTTCGTCATCGACGATCAAGAAGTTCATGACATGCTCCCAAGGTGATTTTGAAGGTAGGCGGATCAAATGAGGTGATCTCCAGCGTTCCGCCGCACAGCCGATCTAGGCGTTCTCGAAGGTTTTCAAGCCCGATACCAAACCTCATCCGCTCCATCGGCGCACCGTCGTTGGAGACGCTCAGCACATCTCCCTCCGCCTGTACCATGATCGAGAGCGGACGGTTGGAAAAGCCGTGCTTGATCGCATTTTCGACCAATAACTGTACCGAAAATTTTGGTACCCTGCGCCGCAAAAACTCAGGATGGGCACTTACATGTAGGCTAATCAGAGCTTCATAACGCAGATTTTCCAGCGACAGATAGGCACGCACATTGTGCAGTTCTGCTTCAAGGCTCACCAGTGCGCGTTCTTGCATCGTGTTGCGCAAAAAATCAGAGAGGCCCAAAAGTGCCTCTTCAGCTTTTTGAGCATCACTGTGGATCAGTTCTGCGACGGAGTTAAGGGCATTGAATAGAAAATGTGGGTTGAGCTGGGTTTCGAGCGAACGTAGACGGCTAGAAGCGTAGTGATGATCAATGAGCTCTTTTTCGTTGCGCATCTTCACAAAGCGATAGAGCAGGGCGCCGACGATATAAGTGAGCACTCCAACACCCGCAGCGATCTGAAATCGCGCTGTTTCAATGGCTTCTAACACCACCACATCCAACACGAAACTGAGCCAAAATGCGCTCAAAGCGCCCAGAAAACCCGCCAAAAACGAGAAAAAGATAGCAATCATTCCCCAATAGCGATGGGGCAAGCGGGGCAATAAGATATGGTTCATAAAAGTGATAAAAACCAAAGAGAAGAGGGTAATGCAAAAGCCCGCAATCGCGCCAAATAAGGCTCCTTGAAACATCGCTAGATCCAACAGGCGATAAAGCAACAAAGAGAGCATTGCGCCAAACGAGACACCAATGAGCAACACATAGAGCCAGTCTCGCGCCCTGATCTCTAGTTCGATGTCATGCATCCAGCAGCCTCATCAAATTCAGCGCACCTTCACTCACACCAGGCCATCCCTGCGCTGCGTAGGTGGTATCTCCGACATGGTAAAGCCCCGCAAATGGGGTGTCGTTGGAGGGAACACGCGGCAGGGTGTTGCGGATCGTCATCGCATGACCACCAAGCTGGCTTCGCCCGATATAGTGTTCAAAAGTCGAGGGGGTGGCAGAAAACAGATCCACAAATTGCTCCTTGCAAAGGCCTAGTGTATCACAAAGAAGTTGTATCAAATGTGCCTGCAACATCTCTTTGAAGTTTTCATAAGTAGGCACATTGAGCATCTGCCACCACCGAATGTCGGTATGGATGGAGGCGGTCAGGCTATAGTACCCCTCAGCGCTCATCAATCGGTCATCACGCTGTGAAAAGGAGACAAAGAGCGCTTTGGAGCGCGTCATGGGGATGGTCTGGGTGGTAATGATCTGATAGTGATGCGCCAAGGTAGCATCACTGCGGATTGTAGCATAGAGCACAAAGGCGCTTTGATCGTTGTTTCGTACCGCCAATCGGTTGTAGTAACGGCGGATTGAGGGATCTTCAAAGAGTTTGGCGGAATCATACACGGTCGTATTGAGAATGACTTTGGCGGCCTCGAAGTGTTCTTTGCCTGCGTGTAGCACATAGCGGTCACGGTGGCGCACAATTTTCTCGATTCGGGTGCCAGTTATCTGATTTTTGACCTTACATGTAAGGGTATCAAAAAGTGCTCCCATCCCCCCGATGCTGTAGTGATTGGCGCCAAAGGTGTAGCCCAGCGCCAATGCCGCAGTAAGAAAGTTTACCTCTTCACTACGCGCCTGAGCGACAATAAGCAGTTGTGCTTCCAAAAAATCGAGATAAGCAGCACTGATCTCTCCAAAAAAATGCTCAATAAAGTGTCGTGCATTGACCGTAAGATAGGGTGCAAACCGCCATGCCAAGGGTGCAAAGCTGCACAGTGAACCCACCTTAGAAAAGAGTGAACGACCAGAATAGCCATATCCGTTAATATCATAAAAATCACGACCGATCTGCGCAATAAGATGCCAAAATTCGGCGTTTTTAGGATGGGGGTGAAGAGCCTGCAAGGCTTCGATAAAGGCATCTGGATCACGGTAACGTTTCACCGAAACGCCGTTTTGCACGATGACCAGTGCAGGATCACTTACATGTAACGATGGTGTGACCCCCACCGCGTCGAAAAGCGCTTTGACATTTCGCCCCTCTTCATAACCGGCGAAGGTGGTAGCTCCTGCGTTGTAGCGCCTTTTTTGATGGGTAAAGGTACTACTGCAACCACCCAAATAAAGCTCTTTTTCGATCAGCGCTACATCATGCCCTTTAGCGCTCAGCAGTGCAGCCATGGCGCTTCCACCGATTCCCGAACCGACTACTGCATACTCAAACATCGCTTGCCTTTTTTATTTACGTCATTTTAGGTTTGTGCTTAAAAACTTGGTAGTGTCCGCGTGTCGGTTGGTTGCGTTTTGGGCTACAATATCTCTTTTACGGAGGAAATGATGCACTCAACACCAACCATGGCAGACCTGATACAAGGATGTGAAGCAGAAAAATTACACCTTTCGGGGGCGATTCAACCGTTTGGTTCCCTAATTGGCGTGCACGAAGGGCGCATCACCCACGCCAGTGCCAATTGTGATACTTTTTTACACCGTAGTGCGTCAGAATTGCTTGGAAGTTCACTGGAGTTACAATTTCCCATGCTCTTCACGCTGCTCGAGGAGTTTGCGCAGGAGACCCAACCGTTTCGCTATCAGGCGCTCCGACTCGACGACAAGCGTATCGAAGTCAAAATCAGCCGCTCCAATGAAGGTTATATTTTTGATATTGAATCATATCACAACGACCCGGCGGCACTCTCTCATTTTGACAAGTTTGATCTCCTTTTCGCACCACAGCTCGAAATTGATCTTCCCCATTATTACACCCAATATGTCAAATCACTCGCCAGACTCAGTGGCTACGATCGGGTTATGCTCTATCAGTTTCAAGAGGATTTCAGCGGCAAAGTCATCGCCGAAGCCACCGTCAAAGAGATTGGAAGCTATATGAATCTACGCTTTCCATCCTCCGATATTCCCAAAATCGCCCGCGACCTCTACATGCTCAACCCCTCACGCACCATCTGCAATACCGAAGCACCCAGCGTCCCCATCCTCGCACTAGACGACACCCCGATCGATCTGACCTACTCTGATACGCGCAGCGTCTCACCGGTGCACGTGCAATATCTACAAAATATGGGCATCCATGCCTCTTTCTCAATCCCCATCATCATCAGCGGTGAGCTGTGGGGGCTTCTCGCGGCGCACCATCTCTCCTCAAAGCACCTCGCAAGCAGCACACGCCATCAATGCTCGAGTCTAACCAAAACTTTTGAGCTTGGTCTGAAAAACTTTTATGCCATCCACAAGATGCACTACTACGACGAGATCGAATTTTTGATTGGCAACATTATCAATTCTATCGAAAAGCAAAACTCTTCAGAAGCCAGCTTCTCTGCCAACGCCCATGCGATTATGAATCTCGTCGGCGCCAGCGGGTTTATCTACCTCGACCACCACACAATATTTAGCAAGGGAACCACTCCTAATGCCGAAGCGATGGAGCAAATCGACGACTACTTTCTCTCCAAACCTGAAGAGCCGCTTCTCCACTCCAACGCCCTGATGCATGATGGGATGATCACAGGACACTATCTGGGGCCACTAGGGGTGCTGGGGGCAAAGGTGCTTCAAAGTGGGCGATACAAACGGTGCTATTGGTTTCGCGATGAGGTCATCGAAGCGTACGAATGGGCAGGCAATCCCAACAAACCGGTTGTTGAAAATGCCGGAGCCCTTATGCTCTCGCCACGCCGCTCCTTTGAAAAATGGATCGAAGAGCGACGCGGTTACGCCAAAAGCTTCAATAGTTTTGAACGCTCCAGCGCCATGAAATTTCTACGACAGCTTTCACGCCTCTTCTGAGGCACTGTCTAAAGTCAAAAAACGCTCCCGAATCACACTCTTTTCCAGCGGGCAGGAAAAAAAGTAGCCCTGAAGATGGGTAGCGCCCATCCCTCGTAACATCTCTTGTTGCGGCTCTGTTTCCACCCCTTCGACAATGGTTTTGAGCATCAGCGCCTCACTCATCGCCACCATCGCCTCAACCATTACCCGGGTACGCCCTTCTAGCTCCATACGCGATGTAAAACTACGGTCGATCTTGACGTAATCGACGGGGATGTTGTGCAATTGCGACAGCGAGGCAAAGCCGGTACCAAAATCATCCAGTAGCAGTTCACATCCGTGGCGCGAAAGATCGGTAATGCTAGAGAGTATCCTATCGAGATGCTGCATGGCCGCCGTTTCGGTCACTTCAAATTTGAACCGCTCCAGCCCAAGGCCATACCCACGGGCAATATCGCTCAAACGCTCCACCAAGCGCTCATCAGAGAGCTGCAAGGCCGAGAGGTTGACCGCTACGGGATAAGGGAAAATATCCAGCGTATCGTTTTCAGCTACAAAAGCGCACACCCGATCAAAGATGGCTTCCCCGAGCAAAGCGATCATTCCCTCCTCTTCAGCCGTAGGTATAAACAGATCGGGATAGATCAAAAGACCGCGCTCATCCCTGATGCGTACCAACGCTTCGAGTGAATCCAGCTGCAGTGTTTGGGCAGAGTGCAAAAAACGCACCCATCCGGCCACCCGTGACGTTTTGATCCGGCCACCC
>DZBC01000053.1 GCA_022729835.1 Sulfuricurvum sp.
CGATCACGATGCGATCACTGTAGCGCAGGGTGTCGAAGGTGTAGATGACGATGGAGTCGTGCTCCTTGTCGCATAGCGCGTCGAGCCGACCCAGTAGCGCCTTGTAATCGCTAGGCCGAAGCTCCCCCTCGTAAACCGAATACTGCACGCGCGGCAGGTATTTTTCGACCGCTTTGCGCACGCGGCGGCTGTTGTCTTTCTCTTTTTGCTCGCGGTTTTGGATGTCGTAAAAGAGGATGACGTACATAAGGCTTCCTTACATGCAGTAGCTACGATACGCGCAGCCGTCGCAGATTTTTTGGTGCTCAAAGCGCGGCGCTTGCGGCTGATTGACCAGATCGCAAATGTGGCTTAGCGTTGCTTCCATCAGCGCGAAATTACTCTCGGTGCCCTCTACCGCAAAGGCCTTCTTGCCGCTCACCACCTTGCCGCTGACCACTTTGAGCTTCAGACCCGTTTTGAGCACATACATGTAAAAAAGCAACTGCATTTTGGCCGCTTCGGGGTTTTTGAGGCTCTTTTTGTGCTCGGTGATTTGGTAATGCCCCCGCTGCTTTTCGATGCGGTCAAATTTGAGGTGCGCAAAAGGGAAGTCTTGGAGTTTGGCCTCTTTGAGCTCGGCGAGGGTTTTGCCCATGAGCACGTTATCGTCTTCTTGATCGGCGTGAATGTGGTGCGCATAGAGCCACGCTTCGCGCTTACATGTAGCGTAGTAGTTGACCAGAGTTCCGGTGATCAGGTCGGGGGTGAACATCAGGATACATCCAATCTATTGAGCAGTTGCACCAAGAGGTGTACAGTGGTCGAAGGGTTGTCACTTTCGGGGTTGTGGTCGCTCTGATAAGACTTCAGAAGCCTTGTCGCGTTAGCTATTGCACCCGCTTGAAGCGCTAAAAGCGTCTCGAAAATAAGCATGGTCATTTTCTCGCTTTTGATGCTCTCTTGGTCTAGTGCTGAAAACTTATGCGGCTCTTTTTGCCGAAGCTTTTCGATAACCCTCTCAAGCAGTTCATCGCGCAATATCGCCGTGTTGCGGTACTCAAAATGGAGCAGATACCACAGCTCAAAGGCATCGTTGCTGTAAGCAACCTCTACTCTCAATCGCTTGGCACCTGATAGCGCATCGTTGAAATCCTGCGCCGTGTGTCCACCGCCGCCGACACGTTCGCGGTCGCGGTCGATAACAATCCACTTGTGTTTAAACTCTTTGTAGGTTTTACCGCTACTTTTGCATTTGTGATCTTTCAGATCTTGCAATACCCCTTTTGGGTCGGTGTGACGGTGATCGGGAATCACAAAAGAGTCCTGCGTTATCTTTTTTTCGGCAATAAGCCGACCCACGATCATGCGAAAATAGGTCGGCGCCGAGGCTTCGTCTTCACAGGCGATGATGATGTCTGCAACCTGTTCCCTGTCTGCTTTTTGGCGGGCTAAGTCCGCTCTTTTTTGCTCTTTTTTCTTTTGGTGAAACTTATCAGCCGTATTTTGTCCGCGCCGCGCCATCACTAAAACTCAAACTTTCCAAGGTAGGGAATCGCGCCGTATTTGCCCTGAATATAGTGTTTTTCAAAGTCGTCGTTTTGGCGTACCCCTTTGAGTCGGGCGAGTGAATAGATGTCGGTAGCACCGAAGCGGTCTTTTTCGCAAAACCAGATCTGATCACGCCTAAACAGCCGGGGTTTGAGCAGATTGGTGTCGTGCGTGGCGAAGATGAGCTGGGCATTTTTGGTGTTGATCTTCGGGTCATTAAAGAGACGAATGAGATGCTGCGTCAGCACCGGATGCAAGCTGGCATCGAGTTCGTCGATGAGCAAGATTTTGCCTTCTTGAAGGGTGTTGATGATGGGTGCGGACATTTTAAAGAACTTTTGGGTTCCGATAGACTCTTCGTCATCAAGATCAAACGTCATTTTGCCAACCTCTTTGTGATCATCGTCATACACTTTATGGTAGGTATTGAGCACAACCGATTGCATACCGCCGTCTTTCATGATCTCCTCTTTTAGCTTATCGGGCAACGGCATTTTCTCTAGCACCTCGGCAGGAACATCTTCTGTCTGCATACTAATGTCTTCAATCCCGATATCCGCCGTTTTCACCAACTTGATAATCTCTTCTTTGAAGAGCGGTTTTTCCATCATCTTCATCGTATAGTTAACATATCCGCGATGATCAAGCCCGTCAATCAGGTTGAAATTTTTAAACCATCCCAGAATCTTTTTAGCAATTTCCCCGTCGTTTTGGTCGCACTGCCAAAGAAAGAGCCGATTTTTGGAGATTTTGATTTTGGCATTGGGCGCATCAAAAGAGCCGACCCCCTCTTTGAATCGGGCCGAATTGACGTAATGCTCCTCTGCATCGTCGCGGTAGAAGAGTTTGGCCTCTTTGCGACCGCTGGCATTTTCAAAAAGCCATTCGGAGTAGACGGTTGTTGTATCCGCTTCAAATCCGTAGCGGTATTTGACACCTTCAATCAAAAAGACCATCTCAAAACTGCTAGAGGCCTCCTGTGTGGCGGTACTGAGGCGAAAGGGGTCGTGCGGCAGCGTATCGGTCGATTGCATGACCTTCTCTTTGTTCAAAACCATATTGCGCATAAACGCCATCGCGCGCAGCACGTTGCTTTTGCCGCTCGCATTGGCCCCGTAAAGGACGGCAGCGGTCAGCAGATCATATTTGCCCTCTTTAAATCGGTTGGCCTCTTCCTTGTACGCTGCGAGCATACTAAACGTGAGCGTATCTTTGATGGATCGGTAGTTGTTGACACTGAACTGCAAAAGCATAATGTCATCCTATTTTTGTATATTTAATAGATATATACCGTATTTTTGTAATTTTTTTGCAAAAAGTCTTTTTATATTGTCAGTATCAAGAGTTACATGTAACAAAAGGTATCCGCGATCCGCACATCAGGGAAGATTCTCGCGGTAGATCGTAAGGATTTCGATCCGATCTTCGCTAAGGCGATAGATGATGCTAAAACCTTGATAGACCAGCTTGCGGGTGTGCGGGGTCAAATCTTCCGCAGCCCGTCCTGCTTGTGGAAAATGTGTGAGTGTCTCGACAATATAGCGACGCAGCTTCTTGATATACTCAGCCGTTGTTTTTTTCGATCCGCTTTGTCGGTAGATATACTCTGCTAGAGCATCAAGCCGTTGGTACGCTTTTTGCGAAAAATCAATCTTCATATTTGGCCAGCACTTTGTCAAATGCCTCATCAAGACTCATAAAATCCCCCCTCTCAATCTCGGCAATAGCCTCTTGAACTTCGCGCCTCAGCGCGGCATGGGTGCGGTTGTACTCATCAAGCGAGATTATCACGACGCTTTTGTCGTTTTTGGTGGTAATGATGACCTCTTCGTGGTTGTCGCACACTTTATCTATGAGGTCTTTGAGGTTGTTGCGGGCGGTGGTGTAGTTGACGGCTTGCATGGGTATCTCCTTTTTGTGACAGGTTTCTGTCATTTTAGCGGGTTTAGGGCAAAAAGCTTCTGTCCTCAAAGCCCAAAAAGAGCAGCAGCTTGCGCTCGACTTCGGATATTTCATCGGGTGTTAGCTGTGTGAGCAGTTTGTCTGTGTGGATCAGCGATGCATCGAGCGTACAGATCCAGTTAATGACAATCTCGCTTTCAACCTCAAGTGCATCGCGTTTACCGAGGCCAACACGGAAGCTGCCCCCTTGAAGATCGCTAGTTAGCGGAATGAGCGCCACGGTTTTATAGGGCAGTTCACCCAGATGCTTGTTAAGCAGATCGGTTTGTAATATCACTGCCGGGCGCACTTTGCCAAACTCGCCCTGATAGCGCTTTTTAAAATTGACCAGATAGATGTCGCCTCTACGCATCGAGCGCGTCTATGCCGTCGTCTTGAAACGGGTTAGGCGAAAAGCTACGCTTGGCGTCTTCTAGCAGCCGCTTTTCAAAGTCGCTCTCGACCAGTTTAAAGACCGATGCCGGAAGATAAACACCGCGCAGAGTATGGGTCTTGGCGTCATTGATGAAGACCGCTTCGTCGCTGCTGAGATATTGCGTGAGGCCGTTTTGAAAGTTTTTGATTCCCTCGACGGTCATGGGGTGCTCCTTTTTTTCGGTATTAGTAGGTATTATACCTATATTTGAAGAGCTATTGAAGTTGTTGCGGGCGGTAGTGTAGTTGACGGCTTGAGTTGTTGTTTTGTGATAGGTTTCTGTCATTTTGGCTAAATATCTCCCAATCCATTATCAAAATACTCTTCTTGCGTTAGCCCTATGGCATCATCATAAACAAGTCGAATAATTAAAATATATCTGTTGTTATAGGTTTTTTCTGTAAAAACTAAATTTTGAAAATGGTGAAAAAGATTTCTACTAATAGGTACAAATAATTTTTCAGCTTCCAGATATTCATGCGTATCATCCAACTTTTTCCATGTTTCATATAACGCAATCGGAAGAACTTCCACGCCATCAAACTGCTCATTGAATTTCTCCTCATTATCAAGATGCACTTTATAAGGGGTTATTTCATCCACCATTTTAAAAAAGTCTCCTTCTAATTCCGGGTCAAATGTTTTAGGTTCATAAACGGCATCAAGCATCTTTTGAACTTGAGATTCATGCAGTAGATCGTTATTGATTTTTTGAAGTTCTTCAGCCGTTTTTTGCAATACGTCTGCACCGTATATTTGTTGACTGGATTTGTCTACATGTAAGGTGACAAAACAGTTTATTTCCTGCGTATTTAGAATGTCCCCCGGTCGTCTGCGATAGACACGTCCAAAGCGCTGTAACAGAGCATCAAGGGCTGCCAGTTCGGTAATAATGACATCGTAATCAATATTCAAACTGACTTCTATTGCTTGGGTTCCAATAAGAAGCTGTGGCGCTTTTTCATAAATGGTCTGTTCATGTACGGTTCTGTCTCTGGCATTGAAGCGACTGTGCAACAGTACCTTGGATGCAATATGTTCAAAGGCTTGAAAAAGCTCTTGAGCTTTAAGTACGCTATTGCAGACAACCAATACTTTTTTGTTTAGCTGCAACAGTTCTAAGATCAGCTCAGAGCTGTTTTCAATGGTATCGTCAATCAATCCAATACGGTGGCGCACTAATTTATCTGTCAGCTCTTCGTCGGGTGTAACAACTGTGTTGATAGCAAGTTTTTCAATTAGTTGTGACTGCATAAACCTCGGAATCGTAGCACTCATAATAAAGACTCGAATATGCAGTTTCTCTATCATCCACGATAAAAACAGCACCAGACGCTGAAACAGTTCGTAGTCATAAACATGAATCTCATCGAAAATAAAACAGCCACCACTTAGTTCACAAAACCCTTGTTCAAACCCTTTAATGCCGAATGCCCATTTGAGTATCTGAAACGGTGTGACAATCTTGAATGGTTTTAGCACTTTTCGATGCATGTCGATAAACTCTTTTAACGATTTCCCTTCTTCTCCTTCATAGAGTTTATCTAGGAAGAAGCGGGCTTTACCGTGGAGCAAACCGATTTTTGTATCACTTCCAAAACCCTCTTCCCTACTGCTGAGGCGTTTATACATGGCATTGATTGAAGCCGTATAGGGGAGCACATAAAAAACACGCCCTTGCTGTTTTAAGAGTTGTTTTTGTGCCCACCCAAGTGCTGATTCCGTCTTTCCAGTACCGGTGGGAGCCAGAAGCAGTGTATTTCCATTACTCTGCCAGGCTTTTTGTTGATGCGTATAGGGCTTTTGAATCTGCGTTAAAAATGTAAAATCAGCTTTTTCCATAAGCAGAAGCGACGTTATGCCTGCTGAAGCGTTATGATCGCAAATTTTCAGACTTCCGATCATCAACAGATGCTCAAATTTTTTTTGCTCCGATACTTTTGGATGTTTCGGCTTCCATGGTGTGGTTAATTTTGGTAGAGGGTTATTGGCCTCAAAGGAAGGTAACATTAGATCGTGTACATATAAAAATGTTTTGATCCACTCGAAATCCAATGCCGAAAACTCATCGTCAAACAGCAGCGCATTAGGATCAACGGGCATCTGTGCCTCAAGGTCACGTTTATGTGCTTTCTCTTCATTGTAGCGTTCGCGCAGTGTGCTTTCATCTTTATGATGAAAAAGCACGGCAGACGCACAGAGCAGTTTTTCCTCTTCCTCTAAGGCAAAGTTCAGACACAACGCAGCACTTAACCACTCATGTCTGAAATGATAACGTTTTGAGAAAAGCCCTTTTTGAAAACCAGGAGTTGTTTTGCCTAAATCATGGAAAAGAATCGCTACATGTAGCAGCTCCCAAAAGTTCTCTTTTCGGGTAATTTTAGGCAATACCGGCAGTGCCGATTCCAATGCTTTAGCGACAAGCAACAAATCGTTGATATGTTGCTCAAGGGTTGTTCCGTCGGATTTGGCAAGCATCTTAGACATAACGCAATAAAATATGAGTTTTCAGTTCTTCGTCTATAAAACCGTTTAGATTCAACACAACCTCTTTGCGCTGAAATTCCCAGTTACGAAGATCAAACTTCCTCAGCAACTTTTCATAAGCTACATCGACACTATCTTCTTCGATATAGTCTGGATGTAATTTAAAATGACCCCGACCATCCATTAGGGCAAATGGTCGGGTATCTACGGGCTGACGGATCGTGCTTTCATAACTGAAACGTTTGGGGAGTAAAAGCAGCTCTCCGGGAATAGTGAAAGACGGGTTCTCGACTAGCGTACCCTGTAGTGTCACGTCACTGGTTTTTGTAACGGCAACCTCTTGAACCGAATGTACTTTGGCTAAATCCCCGCTTCGTCCCATTAAAAGCTGATACATAGGGCAACGAAACGCCTTTGCGATTGTTTCACTATCGACATAAAGCGTCAAATAACAGCCGTATAACACCTCACGCCGAAAGGCATCTGCGTTGGGGAAGTGTGCCTTTTGGCGCAGATAGTGCTGTGTTCCTGCTTTGTAATCAAAGCCGATATCCACGCCACTCTTCTTTTCATCACGCTTGATTTTGTAAATGGTCTCAATATCCGTATAGAGCGTCTCATATCGAAAGGTATAGGAGAAGTGAAAACCGCTTAAATCATGCCTGCCGGTAGCTGAAGCAATCATACCCAACACCGTTGTGTAGGGAATGGCTTTTAGCGAGAGCTGATAGTTGACCATTACATTTGGATAACGAAAGCTGGCCGTTGGTGCGGATATTAATATCCGATAGAGTTTCATGTTTACT
Source organism: Sulfuricurvum sp. (assembly GCA_022729835.1). Taxonomy (GTDB): domain Bacteria; phylum Campylobacterota; class Campylobacteria; order Campylobacterales; family Sulfurimonadaceae; genus JAFGUB01. Next base: position 7,201 of record DZBC01000053.1, read on the forward strand.
CCATCGAATCAATAACGGTCTGAATATTGTTTTCTAAAAATGCATCGATCATGGCATTGACACTTCCGGTATGTACTTTGATGTCACTCTCTTTTGCTGCCGTCACGATATCCGTAAAGTCATGATCAGGTTTAAATCCTTTGGCGCATCCAATGTAAACATCGCTCATTAAATAGGGCTTATTGTCAAGAATCGCCTCTTTGATCGCATCGTTGTAAATCTCTCCGCCATCGGCTGAGCGAATCGCGATGTTGTCAAAAGGATTGTTACCCCCTTTAAAGATGGCTAAAATAATAAAGTCGGGTTTGACACTGGCATAGTTGGTACTGCGTTTGGCACCGCCTGCAATGGTTTTGAGTGCTGCAACGGTTTCGCTAATACGTTGAATACGAGTTTCATTGGCAAGTCGAACTTTTTCGACGCTGGGATAGATGGTGTCGTAAATGATGCGTCCACCTGTTTCTTTGATGCTTTCAAATTGTGCATTGGTAATGTTTTGAAAACCACTTCGGCTCACTGAAGTGAAGGTTCCGCTTTGATCCAGGTCAAGGGAGAACATGCCTTTTAAAATAGCCGAATAGGTTTGCTTTTCATAAAGGGCGGAATGTACTTCCTCTTTGCCATCTTCACTTTTTTCCATATGACGACTCATCGCACAAAACTCATCGAGAATTTTAGTAGGCGATACGGCAACCAAAATGGAATTTTTTAGTGGACTGACACGGGTAAGCGTAGCATTGGCAAGTATGGTATTGCCTTTTTTATCTTTTTGCTCTTCGCCGTTGTCATCAAGTTTCGGTATTTTTTTAGCAGACATATAGCCGAAAATATCATCATCGGGATGGATTTCGGGGTTTGCTTCGGTAATAAACTGGTTTTTCCCCGCCTTTGTGATGCGGCTTAATTCCCAACCGTTTAACGCAAGAGCTTCACGCCACCAGTAGCGCCACGCCTGTCCTGATACCATTGGATAAGTCTCTTTGCCTTTTTTAATCGACTTCACGGCGACTTTATTATCATCTGTTGTCGCATTATCGGGTTTACCGAGGTTATTCAGACTCACTCCGTCAACGTCGATTAACACCGCGGCGTGAATAAAATAGTTTTGTGCCTTACTCATCATCATCTCCTTCGTTGGTTTGGCTAGTAGGCCCTTCTAAGTCGTCACCGACAAATTGATCGGCAATTTTCGTATAGAGGGCGATATAGAGATAGTCTCTTGTCTCATAAAAATCTCCGCCACGGGGCAAAATTTTATAAAAGAGGGTATCGACATCAAAAAGCAGGTTTTCATTGTTATCAAAGTGACGTTTTAGCTCTTTCATCAATAAAATTCTCAGATCGGATGGTCGTTTGCAACGTCCGATGCTACCGACAAGTTTTTTAGCATTGTCCTGTTGCGATAACTCATCCGCCAGTTTTTTGATGTAATCCAGACGTTCCTTGGTCATTGTTCCTATCTCCTTTAAATAGTAATACGCTAGTAAAAAGTATGCAAAAGCATCATCGGTTAAGCTATGCTTTTGCACATCGTTACGCAGATTTTTTATGAAAAAGCTCAAAAGTGTTTCACCCTTGATAAAGCGCTCAATAAGATAGTTCTTTTTACTTTTGGCTACTGTAAATGTTTCGCTCTCCTCTACATAGGAGTAGCGCATGATGAGGCGATTCCAGACTCTTTTTGGCGAATGTTGCAAACTGCTTTTAAAGGCATCGCTCGAGAGATGATGCATAAAGGCGATGAGATGCGGCTGGATCACTTTGACATCCATATGCGCGCCGGTGGCAAAATTATTAAACTGATAAAAGGTGATCTCTTTAAAATCCCATATAGTTTCATCAACACTGCTATCGTCTACTTCATAAAGCGTCTCATTGATCTGCTGAATCTGATCATAAATAAAGTTGGCAAAGTGTGCCGTACCGCTTTGCAGAAAACTAACAGTTCCGGGCTGATTTTTTAAACGGCGAAAATCATCTTCGCACTCTTCGGCCCACCATGCATTGATAGTATCGCTGCTCAGTAAAAAAGAGAGGTGTTTTCCCACAAGTCGAATATTCAACGGCAGAGCAAATAGGGAGATATAACATTCGGGACACAGATACATACCGTCTGAAAAGTGATCTAAAAAGTTAATATTGGTTTCGCTAAAACCCAAAGGCATAAATTGACGGTGGGCATGGGCTACAGCATTCGGACGGTTACATGTACTACAGTGTTTCTCACTTTTTTGGGAAAATAGGGCATCAAATTGTGCAAGTGTTTTTGTCTTGGCGACTTCAGGAGTAGTTTTAAAGTAAATACTGTGATGATCGAAGATTGACGCCAGTTTGTTGCGATCAAAGCGGTTAATATAGAGAGCGACAAGCTTTTTTATAATAGGTTCTAAAGTTTTAGGACTTTCAAAATGGGTTTGTTTGGCAAAGCGCATAAATCCCAATCGGCCAATCTCGACTAAAGGTGATGCGGAAGGATAAGAAAAATCAAGCATTGGCTACTCTTTGATGATGGTGAACTTTTTGCCAAAGAGCACGATGTGCCAGTTTTGTTTGACAAGCCTTAGAAGAAGGTATGAACAGGCTAAGATAATTAGCTTTTTTAGCGTTTTCATGTCCGATCTCAAAATTAAGATACTGACATTCTAACAAAACTTTTATTGTGTTTATTAGAAATAGTTGACAATATTGTTTTGGGTATGTTATAGTTTGAGCATTCCATTGGGACTTGAAATTGGTGCTTATAAGAAATAGCATGTTGTCATTTCCTTTTTAGGATTGTTCTGCCACCGAAAGGTGGCATATAGTTTAACACTCATGTCACTCATCCCCAACCAAACTCACCACCAACCCAATCATCAACTCCTTAGCCTTCGGATCACTCTGCGCCATCAGCAGTGCTAGTGCCGTCAAGGCGTTGTCGTTGATCTTACATGTACCGCTTGTATCGAATAGTAGATCATTTTTATCCAGAAACAAAATGAACATAAACGCGCCAATGCGTTTGTTGCCGTCAGTGAATGGGTGGTCTTTGATGATGTAGTAGAGCAGATTCGCGGCTTTAGCCTCGGCTCCGGCAATCAGGTCATCGCCGCCGAAGGTCTGGTAGATATTTCGGATGATTCCTTTAAATTCGCCTGCTTTTTCACGTCCGAAGAATTCGCTGGCTTCGCCTTTAGCCATCAGTTCGCGTTTCAGCTCCGCTATGGCAGAGGTTGCTTCGGGGTAATCGAGTACGAAAAGCTCCTTGCTAGACGATAGCGTCTGCGGCAGATCGTTTTCATCATGCTTTTGCAGCAAAAACCATGTTTTGGCGTATCCGGTGATGACATCAAGCAGGCTTTTGGATTCATTACATGTAAGCTCTTTGGTGCAAAAAACGCACCCATCCGGCCACCCGTGACGTTTTGATCCGGCC
>DZBC01000054.1 GCA_022729835.1 Sulfuricurvum sp.
AGGGGCTCACCCGGACCCAGGAATACGTCGTCACGCGGGAGCTGGTGTCGCGCGGGGTGATCGTCGCCTTTCCCCAGTTCAGCGATCCGATGAATCCTTCACGCTCACTCTGGATGCGCGAAGCCCGTGAAGCGCTTGAAGCGCTCCGCCCCGATACAGTCGTCTGTCACTCATTGGGTAATGTGCTGTGGTGGCATCTATGTCATGCCCACTACGCCTTACATGTAGAGCGGTTATTGATGGTGGCGCCGCCGAGAGATTTGGGAGATATAGAAGCGATTGCAGACTTTTTCCCTGTGGAGTTGTCCCAAGAGCTGTATGCGAAGGAGTCCGTGTTGGTTACATCCGATGATGATCCCTATCTGAACAAAGCGGAAGGTCTCCGTTTTGCTCGAGCATTTGGCGTAAAGCATATTTCGTTCCAAAATATGGGCCACATCAACGCCAACAGCGGTTTTGGGCCGTGGCCATGGGTGCTTGAGTGGGTTTTGGGAGCGCAGGTGTGATTCTAAGCATCGAAAGCAGTTGTGATGACAGCTCTATCGCCATCACGCAGATCGCTACTAAAAAGCTCCTTTTCCACCAAAAAATCTCTCAAGAGCTTGAGCATGCACTCTATGGCGGCGTCGTTCCGGAATTGGCTTCGCGCCTCCACGCAGAGGCTTTGCCGCGTATCCTTGAGCAGTGCAGTGCCTATTTTCCTCACCTCAAAGCCATCGCTGTTACCCATGAACCGGGTCTGGCGGTTACCCTGATCGAAGGGGTTATTATGGCCAAAGCACTTGGGCTTGCACTTGGACTCCCCCTTATCGGCGTTAACCACCTCAAAGGCCATATCTACTCGCTTTTTATCGAGCAGGAGAGCCGCTTTCCACTCACTGTTTTGCTCGTCTCCGGAGGTCACACCCAGCTTATCGAAGTACAAAGCCTTGATCAAATGCTCAGCGTCGCCACAACGATGGATGACAGTTTCGGAGAAAGCTTCGATAAGGTGGCCAAAATGATGCAGCTAGGCTACCCCGGTGGGCCGATTATCGAATCACTTGCACGTACAGGTGACCCGCTGCGTTATGGCTTCACCTTGCCACTATTACACAACAGCACTATCGCTTTTAGCTACTCAGGACTCAAAAATGCGGTGCGTCTGGCCGTCGAATCGTCCACCCCTCAAGACTATCCCGACATAGCCGCCTCTTTTCAGTACATCGCCACCAAACACCTGATCCACAAGCTAAAACGTTACTTTTCTGCACACCCGCCCAAAACATTTGCCATTGTCGGCGGAGCCAGCGCCAATCTTTACCTACGCAGCCAGATCGAGCTGCTCCTAAAGCCCTATAGTGCTGATTTGCTGCTTGCGCCATTGCAGTACTGCTCAGATAATGCCGCTATGATCGGGCGAATGGCGGTAGATATGTTTGAAGAAGGCCGGTTCAGTTGTTTCGATACGTTACATGTAAGCCCACGCTCAAAACTTTAAATAAACTTATGCCTATACTACGTCAACCTAACTAAGACAAAAATTATCCGATATAAGTACAATGGCGCCATACCAATTCAGGAGTACAAACATGGCAACAACAATGCTTAAAGGCAACACGGTCAATCTGGCAGGAAAATCAGTCAACATAGGCGATAAAGCCCCAGAAGTCACAGTGGTCAATTCTGCAGGCCTTGCCGATGTCGTCGTAGGCGGCGCACAGGGCGTCAAACAACTGATCATTGTCGTACCTTCACTCGATACGGCAGTATGCGCGACAGAAACACGCAACTTCAACCAAAAAGCTTCTGAAATTGAAGGCGTCAAAACAACTGTCGTTTCTATGGACCTTCCATTCGCTTCAGGCCGTTTTTGCTCTGCTGAGGGCATCGACAAACTGACTGTTGCTTCAGACTTCCGCAATAAAGATTTCGCCAACAACTATGGTGTGTTGATTGCTGACGGTGCACTTCGCGGTGTAACTTGTCGTGCTATTTTTGTTGTTGATGCAGACGGTGTCGTCACGTACAAAGAAATTGTCCCAGAAATCACGGCAGAGCCAGATTATGACTCTGCACTAAACGCAGCAAAAGCATAATTCCCACTCCGACGAAAGCTTTGCTTTCGTCCCCTCTGTTAAATTAATCTTACCTTCGCTATAGTCCCTCTTATCAAAAGGAGGGCTAATGAAATCAATTTTACTTGCGCTAATCGCCTCAACATCACTGGTTCATGCCGATTTTGCACGTGCAGAATTAGGTGGAGGCATCTGGTCTCACTCGGTTAGTGGAGAACTGACCTATCCCAAAGAGAGTGCCGCGATTGATCTCGACGCAACACTTGGCTTTGATGCGGCTCGGCCACTCTATCTCTGGGCCTACCTTAAACATCCGATTCCATTAATCCCCAATGTGCGCCTTGAATATCTAAACTTAGCCGAAGAGGAGCATACCAATACGCCGCTGCCAAGTGGCTATAAAAGTACCTTAAAATCTGAGCAGATCGATCTTCTGCTGTACTACAACTTGCTGGACAACCTGCTTTGGCTTACATGGGATCTTGGCGGTGGTCTTGTGCAAGTCCGCAATGAATATGGCAATGGCGTATCAAGTAAGCGAGAGGAAGCCCTGCTACCCGTGCTCTACACCCGCATACGTGCTGAGCTCCCTACAACGGCGCTTGGCATTGAAGGAGAGCTTCAATATGGTGAGTATGATCAGTGCAAAATCAGCGACCTGCGTGTCAAAATTGACTACACCTTTGATCTTATCCCAATGGTACGTCCTGCGTTGGAGATCGGTTACCGCGTTCAGAATATGATTCTTCAAGACGGTGTTCTAAACGAAATAGATATCGAAAATGACTGGACATTTTCGGGACCTTACTTTGGGGCGGCACTTCGTTTTTAACGAATGCTGATGCGCAATCCCTCTTGCGTCGGCTCTATCGCATACCGATAGCGCCCATCTAGTGTGAGCACTGCCCTGTAATACCCCTCATGATTTCCCAGGCGCACCTGAGTAAAGGGAAGTGTGGAAAGTCTCTTTTCGTAACTCAAAAAGCTTGCTTCTCGCTCAAAATCGAGTACAACACGATGGGGAGAGACCATGAGAAAATGACGGATAAGACGATCTTTTGTGCGAATTTCTACAACTTTTTCACGTACATGTAAGAAAATAAATTTGAAATCTACCATCTCTGCCTTTGAGTTGCCAGCGTTTTGAGCCTCATTGGTTCGTATCGGTGCACCCGATTGGGAGATAAAAAGCGGTAGATGCCAATCAACACTCTGGTTTACATGAATCATCTGGGTTTCAATCGTTCCGTCAAGGTTTTTGTATTTGATGGTCACTTCTTCAAGGACTCTGGCTTGATCAGGCAGGGACATAGCCACGCCTCTAAGCGGGGGATAGGTTTCAATCACATTCGCAGTTGTGTGGGGAGCTGTTACTGATTCAGAAGGGACAAAAGGGTTTTCTCTGGCTTCTAGCCAGAAGAGGGTGAAAAGAAGTAGCAAGTATTTCAAATGCGCCCCCGACTGGTATCGTTTGGCACGATTATAGCAAAGTTCTAATCGTGTCTTGTGTCGCGCTCAAGCTCTTTGAGCTCAAAATACTCTTTTTGTAATCCAGCATTTTCCCTTTTGAGGCGCTCTACCTCCTCATGCAGATGGATCTCATACTCTTGCAAACCCAAGAGCACTTCAAGAGAGTTCTCTCCAAAGAGCAAAATGCCGATAAAAACACCCAAGCCTGTGACGCCTGCGAGGGAGAGTGCAAACTTCCCCCATGACAAACCAAGGTAGCGCTGTGGCAGACTTTCACGCCGCTCTATCCCTGCATAAAAGTCATCCTCTTGCATACGTGTGCTTTAGACTCCTAGCGGAAAAGCGCTTCACCCAGATACTCTCCATATGCGACTTCATTTTCGATTTCAAGCAAACGGTTGTATTTGGCGGTACGCTCTCCGCGCGCAGACGATCCGGTTTTGATTTCGCCGGTATTGAGTGCCACGGCAAAATCGGCGATAAATGCATCTTCACTTTCGCCAGAACGGTGACTCATAATACAACGGTAGCCGTTGCGCTGTGCCAAACGTACGGTTTGCATGGTTTCAGAGACTGAGCCGATCTGATTGGGTTTGATCAAAATGGCGTTGGCAATTCCTTTTTCTATTCCCTCTGCCAAAATGGCGACATTGGTGACAAAAAGATCATCACCGACGAGTTGAACTTTGTTGCCCAGACGTTCTGTAAGAATTTTCCAGCCGTCCCAGTCGTCTTCGCTCAGTCCGTCTTCGATCGATACGATAGGATATTTGGCGCAAAGTGCCTCATAGTAGGCGATCAGCTCTTCTGAAGTGACAGTGCGGTTTTCAGAATCCAGTCGATAGCCACCATCACATACAAACTCTGACGCAGCAACGTCTAGTGCTATGGCGATCTGCTCGCCTGGTTTATATCCTGCTTTTTCGATTGCTTCCATAATCACCTGAATCGGCTCTTCGTTTGAGCTCAAATCGGGAGCAAAACCGCCTTCGTCTCCAAGTGCCGTGTTGGCCCCTCTGGTATGTAGAATTTTCTTGAGATTGTGATAGACCTCGGCCGAAGCACGAAGGCTCTCTGCAAAGTCTTCAAAACCGATTGGCATAATCATGTACTCTTGAAAATCGACAGAGTTATCAGCGTGGGAACCGCCGTTGATGATGTTGAGCATCGGCGTGGGAATCACCATTGCATTGGCACCGCCAAGATAACGATACAGCGGCATCTCCAAACTTTTCGCAGAGGCGCGGGCTACGGCCATAGAAACACCTAGTACTGCATTGGCGCCAAGATTGGAGTAATTTTCGGTTCCGTCAAGCTCTTTTAGGCGTGCATCGATAATAGCTTGATTGAAGGGGCTTAAGCCAATCAATTCGTCTGCAATTTGTGTATTCACATGCTCGACAGCCTTGCGCACACCTTTGCCCATATAGCGACTATCACCATCACGTAACTCTAGCGCTTCACGCTTGCCAGTGCTCGCACCACTAGGAACAATTGCACTTTCACTTGTACCGTCACTGAGCGTTACGGTTGCCTTTACTGTAGGGTTACCGCGAGAATCCATCACTTCGATGGCACTAATATTGTCAATATAAATCATTCATCTACCTCATTCATTTCTGTTTCGTCCATAGCGATAATACTAGCGTTCATCCCCATGGCCTCTTTGATTTTTGACTCGATCCTAGCAGCAAGCTCCGGTTCTTCCTTAAACTTTTGCTTGACGTTTTCACGCCCCTGCCCAAGTTTTATGTCTTCAAAGCTGAACCAAGCCCCACTTTTATCGATAATCTCTAGTTTGACGCCGTAATCGACAAGTTCACCCTCTTTGGAGATCCCTTCTCCAAACATAATATCGAATTCCGCCTGACGAAAGGGGGGCGCCACTTTATTTTTCACCACTTTCGCTTTAACCCTGTTGCCAATCTGGCTCTCACCTTGTTTGAGCGTTGCTACCTTACGGACATCGATACGGACTGAAGCGTAAAATTTTAGTGCATTCCCGCCCGTTGTGGTTTCGGGAGAGCCATAGCCCATGGTGCCGATCTTCATGCGAATCTGGTTGATGAAGATAATCGTACAGTTCATTTTGTGTAACACGCCCGTAAGTTTACGCAGCGCTTTGGACATTAGTCTCGCTTGCACGCCCACTTGCTGATCATTCATTTCCCCTTCAAGCTCGACCTTTGGTGTCAGGGCGGCCACTGAGTCTACGACGATCAAATCGATCGCGCCGCTACGCGCAAGGGTTTCGACGATATCGAGCGCCTGCTCGCCGTAGTCGGGCTGAGAAACCAGAAGATTTTCAATATCTACACCCAGATTTCTGGCATACAAAACGTCAAGAGCATGTTCCGCATCTATAAAGGCGCACACTCCGCCCCTTTTTTGGCACTCCGCTGTTGCTTGCAACGCAAGGGTTGTCTTACCCGAGCTCTCCGGCCCGTAGATTTCAACCACGCGCCCTTCGGGAACTCCGCCAATTCCCAGCGCCAGATCTAGGCCAATGGAGCCGGTACTGATTGCATTAATCGGCTCGATCTCTTTATCTCCAAGACGCATAAGCGCCCCCTTGCCAAAAGCTTTGTCAATCTGCTTTAGTGCCAATTCGAGTGATTTTTGTTTGTTCGCGTCCATGGTAATCCTTGTAGGTGGGGAAATATTGCATTGATTGTATTGCATTTTGAAATGACGTATTAAAAATATTTCAAAATGACATATTTCACAGCGATTCAATGCCTTGGGCCGGGTGTAATTTTAGCCGTTCTTGGCTAAAATGAATTGATTTTTTCAAAAGAAGCAGCACACTTGAGAACCATCCAAATAGCCCACTCTCCCGATGCCGACGATATCTTCATGTACTATGCGATCAAGTTTGGCTGGGTGGGACTCAAGGGGTGCCGATTTGAGAATGTCGCGCTGGATATCGAAACGCTCAACATCGAGGCGTTATCGGGCACCTTTGACGCCACTGCCATTAGCTTTGCGCTCTATCCGCACATCAAAAACGACTACGCCATGCTACGTACGGCAGTGAGTTTCGGCGAAGGCTACGGCCCAAAACTGATCAGACGCAAAGGCGAAAAGCTCAAGCGTAACTTCAAAGTAGCCCTGAGCGGTCGTTACACCACCAATGCCATGCTCTTTCGGATCGCCTACCCCAATGCACGCATCGTCTATATGAACTTTCTTGAGATCGAAGATGCGGTTCGCGAAGGACGGGTAGATGCGGGCGTACTGATTCATGAAAGCATCCTTACCTACCATGAATCGCTCGAAGTTGAACGCGAACTTTGGGAGACATGGCAAGAGCTAAGCGGCGGCGGCCTACCCCTGCCACTGGGCGCAATGGCACTGCGCCGCTCCATGCCGCTTAGCCGCGCTATCGAACTTGAAGCAATGCTCACTCAGGCGGTGCGCGTCGCACGCGAGCACAAAGGGGTGCTTAGCCCAATGCTGCTGGAGCGCGATTTGGTCCGCATCGACGCGGCTACGCTCGAGCGCTATTTGGAGCTCTACGCCAACGACGACTCGATCACGCTCAGCCCCCTCCAAATCCAAGCAATCGATTCCCTATATGCACTTGGTTTCAAGCACGGATTCTACGCAGAACCCTTACATGTAAGCGATTATCTCATCCCTGCGCATTACAGTGCACTGAGGCAAAGCTGATGGAAGGCGAACTCGTCGCCCTTGGGGTGGATACCTTCAAAATCGCGCTGATGCTCGCACTGCCTGGTCTTCTTGTGGGGATGTTTATGGGGCTTGCCGTGAGCATCTTTCAGGCCACAACCCAGATCAACGAGATGACCCTTAGCTTTATCCCCAAAATTATCGCGGTTGTGATCGTTATTATCCTCACGATGCCGTGGATGCTCAACGAGATTCAGGACTTCACGATCAATGTGTTCAACCTGATTCCGGAATTTGTGAAGTGACCAAAACCGTCGATCTCGCACGCTTTAGCTCGATTCGCATCGGCCCCGTCGCCGATGTGACGCTGCTTGACACCCTCACACCCGCGCCAAAAGGGGCATTTTTGATCGGCTCGTGCAACAATCTGCTCATCGCCCCTCAACCCCCGCCGCTGTGTATGCTCTCCAAAGCCTTCGATTTTATCCGTCTTGACGATGAACGCACCCTGCACATCGGCGCGGCAACGCCGGGCGGGCGGGTGGTCTCCTTTTGCAAAAAACATGATCTAGGCGGCTTCGAGTTTCTCTCCCACCTACCGGGCACTATCGGCGGGATGCTCAAGATGAACGCGGGACTCAAAGAGTGGGAGATCTTCAATAGCCTCATCGAGCTGCGCACGGCAGAGGGCTGGGTGCCTAAAAACGCCATTGAGCACGGCTATCGGCGCAGCGCCATTAACGCACCTGTTTTTGAAGCCCGCTTTACATGTAAGGAGGGATTCTCCGCCTCGCTTATCGACACCTTCGCCGCCATGCGCGCCAATCAGCCCAAAAACCCAAGTGCGGGAAGCTGTTTTAAAAATCCCCCAAACGACTACGCAGGGCGGCTGATCGAAGCAGCGGGTCTAAAGGGGGCACGTGAGGGGGCTATGGCCTTTAGCGAGCTGCACGCCAATTTTCTGATCAACCTCGGCGGCGGCACTTTTGATGAAGCGATGCGCCTGATTCGCCGCGCTGAAGTGCAGGTATTTGAGCGCTTCGGCGTACGGCTAGAACGAGAGGTTATCGTTGTGGCGGCGTCGGAATCGGATGGTTAGCGATCACGAAATCGATGTCTTTGTCGCCGCGACCGCTAAGGTTGACCAAAATAGCGTCTGAGGGGTTTTGTGCGGCCAGCTTCATCGCATAGGCGACCGCGTGGGCCGATTCGAGCGCAGGGATGATCCCCTCAAGCTGCGAGAGCTTGTAAAAGGCATCGACCGCTTCAAGGTCGTTACATGTACCCACGGTTGAGCGTCCGATATCGCGCAGATAGGCGTGTTCGGGGCCGACGGAAGGGTAGTCGATACCCGAGCCGATGGAGTAGACGGGCGCAGGATTGCCATCGGCATCTTTGAGCATGATCGAGCGAAAGCCGTGCATGATCCCCTCTTCGCCATACGTGAGCGTCGCGGCGTGATCGCCCAGAGCGGTACCGCGTCCCAGCGGCTCTACGCCGTGCAGCGCCACCGGATCTTCGATAAACGCAGAAAAAAGCCCCATCGCGTTGCTTCCGCCGCCCACGCAGGCGACCGCATGATCGGGCAATACGCCCGTCATCTCCAAAAACTGCGCCTTAGCCTCAAACCCCACCACGCTTTGAAAATCACGCACCATCTTCGGAAAAGGGTGCGGTCCGACGACGCTACCGATGGCGTAGATGGCCGTATCGGTCTGAGAGAGGTAGGATTCAAAAGCCGAATCCACCGCCTCTTTGAGCGTCTTTAGCCCATGTGTCGCCGGCACGACGGTCGCGCCCAAAATCTTCATGCGCACGACGTTGGGATACTCTTTGGCAATATCCACTTCACCCATGTGAATCTCACACTCCAGCCCAAAATAGGCCGCTGCCGTCGCCAATGCCACCCCGTGCTGCCCCGCGCCGGTCTCGGCGATCAGCTTTTTTTTGCCCAAATACTTGGCGATCAGCGCTTCGGCCATGCAGTGGTTGAGCTTGTGCGCTCCGGTGTGGTTGAGGTCTTCACGCTTGAGGTAAATCTGGCCGCCGCCGCAAAAGTCACTCAAGTTTTTGGCGTGATAGACAGGTGTCGGCCGTCCTTGATAGTGCTTGCGGATGGTGGCGAGTTCGTTTCTGAAGGCGTGGGATTTGGCAAGTTTGTCATAAGCCGCCGTGATCTCGGCAAAGGGTTGTTCTAGTTGTGGCGGCAGAAAAGCGCCGCCATATTTGCCGAAAAAGCCCTCTTTATCGGGGGTAGTCGCAAGGTAAGATTTTTGCATCAAAGCTCCTTTTTGAAATAAATCTCCGATTCTAGCACAGCGGCGCTGAATGAAAAAAGCGCAATGTCTTGAAATAATTCACCCTTTTTACCGTCAATTTGACGTTCTTACTCATTTTACTATTGACTTTAAGCGTCAAGTCTGCCTATAATGACGACGAAATTATGAATAGAAGGAGGTTTGAGCAACATGACACTCTCGTATATCAGACCAGACAAGCACTTCGATGGAGCCTACGATCAGCTTAAGATGATCAACGCCTATGCACGCAGCAAAGGCTTGAGCATTGAGCACGAAATGATCGATCAGACCTCGCAGAGTAAACGTATTGTTGAACGCGTTGAAGTCACCGATTTTTTTCATCAACACGAGAATGGAGTTTTGGTGGTCTTTGATTCATGGGTACTGAGCACCTATATCGAAGATCTAGTGCAGATGATTAGTTGTCTGTTCAAACACAACTACACGATTCATCTGGTCAAACCAGGTGTTGTTATCGACAAGAGAAGCGACGTGATGGTCGTGTTAGGGCTTATCGACCAGCTACGTCAAACCTTGCAAAGCGAATCCAAAAAAGCGATCGGCCGACCCAAAGGGAGCCGCTCCTCTTCAAAGTTCGATAAGTACCTTGATGATATCATAGGCCAGTTGCGCGTCGGTAAGAGTGTGAGTGAAATGGCCCGCGCCGTCGGAGTGAGCCGTAGCTCCCTCAAGGACTATATAGAATCGCGTGAACTACGCCAGGTAGCGCTTGGCAGCCTCCAGCTTAGAGATTCGGATGCGTCTGAAGAAGAGCTGATACAAACCATAAAATGCCCCACTGAACAATAACAAGGAGACTACATGAGTGAAGCAATTCTAAAAGGCAAGGCCTACCTAAAAGGGTGGGTGTCATGGCGCATTAAGCGTTACTATTTTTTCGCCATCATTACTGCAATGGCACTGATTATTCCGTGGATCAAGATCAACGGCAACCATCTATTTCTGCTCAGTTTTGACAAGCTCAAACTGCACTTGATGTTTATACAGTTCGACATGCAAGAGCTCTATTTGATGCCCTTTTTGTTGATGATTCTTTTTATCGGCATCTTCGGTATCACCGTGGTAGGCGGACGTGTCTTTTGTGGCTGGGCTTGTCCTCAGACCATCTTTCGTGTT
>DZBC01000055.1 GCA_022729835.1 Sulfuricurvum sp.
GTCTCTGCAACGGAAGCGACAACACAGCGACAAACACCCCTTGAGAATGCTCCAGCTTCGCCCAAAAGCGCAGTAAGGGGCACTATCCTCCCATCAGCACCAGCGCCACAGGTCTTAGGTGATGCACCATCTTCTACGACCAATGCTGCTCAAGCGAGTGCGCTAGAAGCCACTGCTAAGGGTATGTTGGTGCCGACGGAAGAGAAGCTCGCCGCTTTACTCTTTGGTGAAGTCCAGGAAGTAAGCGAGCCAGCGGCTTCGACGACGCCCGAGGCCAAAAGTGTCACAAGTGCGGCGGTACAAAGCGCAGATGCGCTGGAGGTGAAGATCAAAGAGGCACAGCAGACGGTGCGCCATTTTGCTACCGAACTCAAAGAGGCGGTTGAGAACTACAAACCACCCTTCACCCGTCTCAAAATCACACTCAACCCTGCCAAGCTCGGCGAAGTGGATGTGACGATGATTCAGCGGGGCAATAGCGTGCATATCAATGTCAGCTCTAACTCCGCAGCACTCAATCTGCTGGCACACAACGCCTCTGAGCTCAAAACTCAGTTGACCAACAATGGCGTCGTGAACACCACGATGCAGTTTAGCACTGCCCACAGTGAACAGCAGCAGCAAGGACAGCAGCGTTCTCATACGTTCGCCTACAACTATAAAACCCTAGAGGCGCTCAGTGAAGAGGAGCTAGAGCTCATCACTTCGATAGAGATTACGCTTCCCAAATACGCATAAAAAGGATATATCATGGCCATAGATGCATACGGTAACACGCTCGGCTCCGCCGCTTCAACCAGCGGCAATACGACGCCGGTCGGTACCAACCCAAACGGTATTTTAGGTAAAGATGATTTTTTGAAACTCTTGTTAGTGGAGTTGAAATATCAAGACCCCACCGAACCGATGGACAGCGAAAAGATTTTGACGCAAACGTCACAATTGGCCACGCTGGAGGCTTCGAGCAACACCAATAAAGCGCTTGAGGAGCTGGCCGCCGCACTCAACAGTACGCGCGACTTCTCTACGATATCGGCTATTGGAAAAATAGCCGATACGGGCAGCAATGCAATTGTGCTTGAGGAGGGGTCTACGCCCAAATTTGAGCTCTACTTCGCCGATGAGGTGAAAAGTGGTACGATCAGTGTGCTCGATGCCAACGGCAATACGGTCGCTTCCATGCCGATTGAAAGCGGTATTGCCGGAGTGAACAGTTTTGAGTGGGATGGGAAAAACAGTGCCGGCAACAGTGCCGATGAGGGCGTTTACTACATTACTGCCACTTACAGTAACGCGCAAGGGGCGAGCAAGGATACGCGTGTGGGACTCTATCCGATCGAATCGGTACGTTTTGACAGCGGTGTCACCTATGTCAAGCTCGGATCTTCGTATGTAGAATTTGATTCGATCAAAGAAGTGATGCAGGGAAGCGCATGAACCAGGCATTTCTGACCGGACTCAACGGCGTGCAATTGCATGAGTTCGGCATCGACAATATCAGCAATAACCTAGCCAATATCAACACGATCGGCTACCGCGCCTCAACGGTCGAGTTTGCCACGCTGTTTGAGAAGGTCATGGTTCAAGGTGAATCCAAATCGCCCATGGAAAACACTGTGGGTATAGGCGGACGTATACAGGCCAATACTATGGATCGTTCGCGGGGAACTTTGATGCTTACCGATAGCTCCACCGATCTGGCCATAGACGGCGACGGATGGTTCGGGGTAAAACACAAAAGCGGAGAGGTGCTCTACACCAGAGCCGGCAATTTTACCTTTGACGCGGAGCGCTCGCTGGTGGCATATGACGGGATGTACGTTTTAGGGACAATCGGCAATAATATCCAAAATGGAGTCCTTACCCAAGTCCTTTCAGAAGTGCCGCTCGCCGCATCCAACGCCCAACAAACACTCAATTTTCCACGCGATCTGGTCTATCCGGTCGAACCGACGACAGAGGTGAGTTTTAGCGGCAATCTGGGAATCAGCGATGAACCTCTGGCAATGAATGCGACGGTGATTTCCGACGATCCTGAGTATGAGCGCAAAGATCTCAGATTGCTGTTTCAAAAAAGTGCGCAGCAGCCCGAAGAGGGGATAAATTGGGATATAACGGCTGAGTTGTTGAGCCAAGATGGTTCTGTGGTGCTTGAGACACAAAGCGGTATCGCACGTTTTAACAGCTCAGGGGGTTTGATCAGCTATGAATTGCCCGATTTTGAAAATGGCGGGGCACCGCTGCTTATCGATTTAGGAAGTGGGTTTGAGGGTATCACGTCGGTCGATTCGCGCCCCAGCACCAGCTCTTCTCAGGCCAACGGTCTAGAGCACGGCGATCTAATCGGCTACAACGTGGGGCTAGATGGCAATATCGAAGCGAGTTTCAGCAATGGCCGAAGTAGTGCGGTAGGACGCATTGCTGTCTATCACTTCATTAACGACCAAGGGCTTGATAGTGTCAGTAGTACCCATTTTAGGGAGAGTGCCAACAGCGGGGACGCTTACTTTTATCAAGACGGCTCAGGGCAATACACGCTGGGCGCCTATCTACAAACACATCGTCTGGAGAGTTCCAATGTCCGCTACGACGTCGGCATGACCGATTTGATAATTATGCAACGCGCCTATATGGCCAATGCCAAGAGCATCACCACTGCCGACGAACTGATCCAAAAAGCCTTGCAGATGTAAGGTTTTTCTCCTTACATGTAAGCGTAACTGGAACACTCTTTGCTACCAATCATTAACTTTAAAAGCGAAAAGGATTTACCATGTTGAAGTCACTCTTTTCAGGCGTCTCTGGTCTGCAATCGCACCAGATCGCCATGGACGTAGAATCCAACAATATCGCCAATGTCAACACCATCGGGTTTAAATATTCCCGTGCCAATTTCGCAGACTTGCTTTCACAAACCAACCAGATCGCTACTGCCCCGCAAGGTGAACTCGGTGGCAAAAATGCAGTGCAAATCGGTCTAGGCACTAATATCAACTCTGTTACCCGCATCCACTCCCAAGGATCCGTACAAAATACCGACAAAAATACAGACGTTGCCATTCAAGGCGATGGCTTTTTTGTGGTGAGTGCCGATGGGGGGAATACTTATAAGTTTACCCGCTCAGGGGACTTCAAGTTCGACGCAGCGGGTAACTTCGTAGACAACAACGGCTTCATTGTGCAAGGCTGGATGCGTGATAAGGATACAGGCTTGGTCGATTCGACTGCGCCGCTTACCAACATTAAGATTCCCTCTGGATTGACGACACCTGCCAATGCTACCGACAAGATCGTCCTCAAGGCAAATCTCAACTCAGGCAGCTTAGTGACACAGTACAGCCCTACGTTTGCGATGAATACTACGGGGGCTATGAGTAGTGTGGAAGGTTATGATGAAGATATGGCGTTCTTGTTCAACGGTAGCGGTCGAGCTTTCAATCTGGTAACGGGTCAGGGGATGCGGATTTCACTCAATCCGACGGCGCCTACACCAGCTTATACGAACTTTACCTATGATGCCAATCCAGCCAATGCCAATACCACTGCAACAGGCGGAAGTTACATCTTCAACACAGTAGACGACCTAAGAGCATCTCTTCAAAATCTGTTCCGGACGGTCGATCCTGGTATTAATGTGGTGGTAACCAATGATGGTAAGTTTCAGATTCAAAACAATGGAGCCACAGCGCTCAGTCTTGGGGTGCAAGATATCGCAGCCAACCCCAATGAATTTTTTGCGGCAACATTTTCTACCTTTATCGGTAGCGTTCAGGCTGGAGCAACCAAAAACTCGCAAGCAGTCAATGCCGCCACCCACTCTTCAAGTATTGACGTATTTGACTCACTTGGAAGTCGCCATACGGTAAAGCTCGATTTTCGCAAAGTAGCTGGTGCCAACGGTACGGAGTGGACATGGAGCGCGGAAGTGCCCAAGCCCGGTGATCTCAACACGAATCTCACACCCAATGAAAATCGCATTTGGGGCGGAACGCTCCAGTTTGACGCTAATGGAGCACTTTCAGGCTACAACCCGCCCAATCTTGATTTTACTGCGAATAACGGTTCATCTAAAAACCAGAATATTAACCTCAATTTCGGCTCTATTAACGGGTTTGACGGCGTAACCAGTTTTGATTCGCCCTCGGCAACAGGCGGTATTTCGCAAGACGGCTACCCCGGCGGTGACTTGCTAGGAATACGAATCGATCAGAGTGGAACGCTAATCGGTTCATTTTCGAATGGACGCTCATTTGGATTGGCACAGATCGGTATGGCCAAATTCGCCAACAACGAAGGTCTCACGGCAGACGGTAGTAATGTCTATCTGCAAACCGCCAATTCAGGAGAGCCAGTCGTAGGAACCGCAGCAACAGCCGGACGTGGGTTTATGCAGTCTTCGGCGCTTGAAGCCTCCAATGTGGACCTCTCCAAGTCGCTCACCAATCTGATCATCATTCAGCGTGGCTATCAGGCCAACGGTAAGACGATCACCACCTCTGACACCCTGCTTGAAACCCTGATTGGGCTTAAACGCTAACATGCACTAGCGCGTCAAAGCGCTAGATGCTCTTCCCATATACTTCGTTGTACAACTCCATCGCATAGCGGTCGCTCAGTGAGGCGATATAGTCGGCGATGACCCGGTGCGCACTTCTTACATGTAACTGCTCTTTATAATAACGCGGCAAAATCTTGGGTTCATCTTTTAGTGCGTGATAAAGACCGATAATGGCCTGTTTCCCGGCATACATCTTACGGATGATGTTGTTGTGCTGATAGAGCTGGGTAAACAGCAGCTTTTTGAGTTTTTTGATCTCTGTCTCCAACACCGGATCGAACCCTACAGGGATCTCTTGTGAGGCATCGAGCGTCGCGCTGAGGGTGCGCTGCTGCGCGACACGGCCTCTGGAGTGCTCCAGCAAAGAGTAGACCAAATGGTTGATCAGATGCGCGCTAAAACGGTAGCGGAACATCTCATCCTCCTCTTCATCGACCCCCTCGGCATGGACTTTTTCGAGAATCTCGCTGATGAGCGTACTGGATTTGAGTGTATCAAAGCTGATGAGTCCAGAATGTACCCCGTCGTCGATATCGTGGCTGATGTAGGCGATCTCATCGGCGCGGTCTACCACCATCGCTTCGATACTGGGGTGGGTGTCTAGCTTGAAGGTTGCTGCTATGACTTCTGGGATGAAGCGCTTTTGATAGGGATAAGAGTGCTTCAAAATCCCCTCAAGTGTGGCGAAGGTGAGGTTGAGTCCCAAAAATCCACTGTAACGTTTTTCGAGTTTGGTGACAACACGAAAAGACTGGAAGTTGTGCTCAAAGCCATTGGGATGGCCGTCTTTTTTGAGACACGCATCGAGCACATCACCTCCGATGTGTCCAAAGGGGGTGTGTCCCAGATCGTGTGAAAGCGCAATGGCCTCAGAGAGCGTTTCATCGAGTCCAAGGCTCGAAGCGATGGAGCGTGCTACCTGACTCACTTCAATGGAATGGGTCAGCCGCGTACGGAAAAAATCCCCCTCCTGATTGAGAAAAACCTGAGTTTTATATTCCAACCGCCGAAAGCTACCAGAGTGGATGATCCGGTCGCGGTCGCGGGCATAAGGAGGGCGAAAGTCGTCTGAAATGGGGAAGAATCGTTCAAAAGGTTGCACAAAAGACTCCGTTTTTTGGAGGCATTCTAGCATTTAAGAAACTTTTTTCAAAAAGTACGTATAATGTCGTTCTTATTTTTAGACAGGTGGCCGAGTGGTCGAAGGCGCACGCCTGGAACGCGTGTGTAGGGAAACCTACCGAGAGTTCGAATCTCTTCCTGTCTGCCATAAAGCCCTCTCAAACTCCAATTCTCCGGTTGCTCAAAATACTTTCAAAAATATACCAAGCTTTGATGAATTTTTCGTGGACATTGACACTTGATTTCCTCATGTAGTCTCTGTTGGGTGTTGTGAATTTTATACGTTGTTTGACGTTATAGTCTGAAGCAACTCCAATTTGGCTGCACGGCTGAGCTTTTTGATACCCCGTTCGCGCACCAAAGCCGCACGCTTGTCGTAACAGCGCGCCTCATACACCAACCGCACGGGACGGCGCGAACGGGTGTATTTGGCTCCTTTGCTACTTGTGTTGTGTTGTTTTAGCCGCGCTTGTACGTCGCGCGCGATACCGGTGTAGAGCGTGCCGTCACAACACTCAAGGATGTAAACAGTATAAGATTCAAACATAGATGACATGCAGTGCTTCTCGCGGCAAAGCCGCGACATATAGATTATTTGATGATATGATCGGCCAAAGCCGTGATGTCAGCTTCACTCAGGCCTTTGACCTGTGCTTCCATTAGATTTTTCATTGCGCCGCCGTAGCCCCCGCCTTGATACCCTTTCATTGAAGCGATGAAGTCTGCTTTGGGCATATCCTTAATAATCTTGCTTTTACCCAAACCAGACTTTTCGCCCTGCGCTCCATGGCAAGCCGCACACTTTTGATAAAGAGCCGCAGTATCCGCCATTGCCGCCGTAGTGCCAAAAAATACTACCACCACCATTACATGTAGGCTTTTCATTGATTCTCCTTGTACTTGACTACGGTTATTATAAGCCAAATCGACCCAAAATCAATAATAGATTGTCATCTCTTTAGGATATCGAATCGTATATTTGATCAACACTTTGGAGTGCTGCGCGGCATCTAAGGCTACATCAAACTCCAGTTTTCCAGTGCGCTCATCGTAGCGATAAGGCAGCGCGGTCTCCTCAAGCATCGGTGGATGCACGGTGACGCGGATGCGCTCGTCGGTGGAGACGGGAATGCGCTCCACCACCAAAACGCTTCGGCGTTTGGAGTCTCGGTTGTGCAGACGCAGTTCGATTCCCTCCTCTTTTTGCAGATCACCGCCAAAAAGCCCCTTCTCCTGCGCATAATCGACCAAGGCCTTGCGTTGTGCTTCGATCTCATAGGCAATAGCGGTGTTGATCCGCAACCCACCCTCTTCGCGCAGCATACGCGCATGCTCGATTAAGCGTCCGCCCTCGCGCACTTTGATGGTGTCGCTTTCGATGGGTTTGGGCAGCTCAAGCGATACCGTCTCATAGACCGCAGAATCGTTGTAGGCGTCCCAGCGTAGGCCTTGCACGGGCTCAAGTTGCATCTGTTCTACCTCAAAGCGTTGCGCCACTCCGTCAGTATGAAGCACCGTCTTGCCGAGGCGATATTGGCGCAGCTTCTCTTGAGCAATCTGCGCCATGGCGGCAGCAGGAGCAGGAGCGGCCTCCATCAACATCACCTTATTAGCCCGCATTAGCTGTTGGGGTGCGCCGATACCGATAGGTCGCGGTGAAAAGGCTATCGGCGCACGAACCGCTCCGGCAGCGCGGTCATAAAGCCGCACTTCATCAACGATGATATCGACGCCCGAGCGGTTGGTGAGCAGCAGATCGTGAAAGAGCGTTCGTGCGTCCAGATCGAGTAGATAGACGCTCTCAAAGTCTAAGCCCTTGCCAATCACCAGCTCGACCTCTCCTTTTGGAAGCGTAGAGAAGAAGTGCCCTTTATCAGAGGTGCTTTGTTTTTGAAACTGCGCACCGGCCTGCACAATCTGTTCTCTCAGCGCTGTCAACTCTGAGGCGATCTGCGCTTTGTGTCTCCCTATTTCTGAGGCCTGAGAGATCAGTGTTTTAGCATCTATCGCATTCTGCAGTCGCTGCACTCCTAGTAGGGTCTCAAGCGTCGCATACTCCTCTTGAAGCAACACTTCACGCCGTATCAGCGCCTCCAGACGCATAAATTCCTTGCACACTTCATGCGCTTCTTCGCATGTTGCTTCGCTGCGCAGCATTAGTGCCCCGTTGCCATCCATTGCCTGCATCCCATCGGCAAAACCGATATAGGTCGATTCAGGCCGATAGTGGTAGCGGCTCTGATCCCGATACACCTCCAGATACGCCGCCTGCAGTGCGCATGCAAGCCCCAAAAACGAAAACACAAGACGTTTTAACATGAATACTCCTTGATAACCTTTTACATGTAAAGGGCTATAATGCCGTATTTTGACGTAAGGGATGATAATGACTTGGCTGGGAGCGCACAAAGAGCGGGTGGTGACTGGAGCCGTACTCACGGCAGTGGCGCTAATCGTGGGCTATATCGACAGCTTTTTTCTGACGTGGTTGTTGCTGGGTGTCTTTTATATGTTTGCGTTTTATGAGGCTGCTGCGCTTTTTGGCTCCCGCAATAACGCTCTTTTTACCTATGCTGCGCTTATTTGGGTCGCCGCAGCTTTCTACCCCTACGGTGACGATCTCTTTATCATCGCCGGCCTCATCTTTGCCGCTTCTGTCGCCTACCGCAATAACCACGACTGGAAGGATTTCCTCCCCTTTATCTACCCAACCGCCGGGATGCTTTTTATGCTCAGCCTCTACAAAGAGTATGGCATGATCGCGCTACTTTGGCTTCTCATCGCCGTCGCCGCAACCGATATCGGCGCCTATTTCGTCGGCAAGAAGATTGGCACCACCCCTTTTTGCCCCACTTCTCCCAAAAAAACCCTTGAGGGGGTGATTGGGGGCGTCGTCATCGCTACGCTTGCTGCAACCATGGCGGGTTTAGGTATCGTGAGCTTCGGCATTGCGCTGTTTATCTCCTTTTCTGTTGCCCTCGCTTCGGTCTTTGGTGACCTTTTTGAAAGCTCGCTCAAACGTCAAGCAGGTGTCAAAGATAGCGGCACCATCTTGCCCGGTCACGGTGGCGTACTTGATCGCTTAGACGGCTATCTTTTCGGTAGTATCGTCATGGTGGTGCTGCTGCGGGGCCTCGTTTGATCCTACTGGGCTCGACCGGTTCCATTGGAGTCAACGCCCTCGCCATTGCCGAGCGGTTCGCGCTTAAAGTCGAAGTGCTCAGCGCCGGACGAAATATCGAGCTGCTCAACCGCCAGATCGAACGTTTCAAGCCAGCTATCGTCGTCATTCAAGACCCATCCGACAGACCGCTCGTGGCACATTCTCGTGTGCTGATGGGCCAAGAGGGAATCATAGAGGCGATCCGCGCCGCCCAAAGCGACCTTGTCGTCAATGCTATCGTCGGCTTTGCCGGACTACGCGCCACACTCGAGTCCCTTACATGTAAGAAAAGAGTCGCCCTCGCCAACAAAGAATCTCTGGTTGTCGCAGGCGCTTTTTTAGATACCTCCGACATCGTCCCCATCGACAGTGAGCACTTTGGGTTGTGGTATCTGCACGACATCACCCGCCCGATTGAACGCATGGTCATCACCGCAAGCGGCGGCGCATTTCGTGACTGGCCTTTGGAGCGCTTGCAACACGCCACGCTCGAAGATGCCCTGCGTCACCCCAACTGGTCGATGGGCCGCAAGATCACCATCGACAGCGCCACGATGGCCAACAAACTTTTTGAGATGCTTGAAGCGAGATGGCTCTTTGGCGAAAGCAGCTTTGATGCCATCATCGAGACCCGCTCTCTGATCCACGCCCTTATCGACTACCGCGACGGCTCCACCACCGCCCACCTTGCCCGCGCCGATATGCAGCTCCCTATTGCTTTTGCGCTGCTTGGCAGTGTGCAAGAGCGCATCGTCGAGCGTGTTGATCTGCTGGAGTGCGGCGGCCTCGAATTTCGCCCGATTGATCCCGTGCGCTATCCGCTTTGGTCGCTCAAAGAGGATCTCTTGCGCCATCCCCAGCGCGGCGTCATCGTCAATGCCGCCAACGAAGCTGCCATAGAGCGCTTCATCGCCTCAGAGATAGGCTTTATGCAGATTTCGGGCTTAATTCTGGAGGCTTATGATCATTTTCACGCCGCTCCGACCTCTATAGATGCGCTCTTTGGCTTCGATGAGCAGGTGCGCCGCTGGGTCAAAGAGCGCTAGATGGAGTGGCTGGGCTACTTTTTTAACTATTTCTGGCTCTGGATCGCACTATTGGTTTTGGTCGTTGTCTATCTTCAGGTGCGTCGACAGACCCATCTGAAGCAACTGCGCACTTTTGAGCTTCCAAAAGGAGTGCGTAGCCGCTTTGTAGCCCAACACCCACAGCTTAGCAGCGCCCAAATCACTCAAGTCAAAGAGGCACTCGGGGATTTTTTTGAATGTTGCTACAAGGCCAATAAACGTCCAGTCTCCATGCCCTCTCAGGTCGTCGATGATCTGTGGCATCACTTTATTTTGTTCACCAAAGCATATAGCGATTTTTCCACTCGGGCTTTTGGACGTTATCTTCACCATACGCCTGTCGAAGCGATGCGCACACCCACTCAGGCGAGCGAAGGGCTTAAGCGCACATGGCGTCTTTCCTGTCTAAAAGAGGGTATTGACCCGACCACACCCACCAAGCTTCCCCTGCTTTTTGCCATCGACAAACTGCTCGATATTCCTAATGGCTTTTATTATTCGCTCGATTGCAGCAAAGGAACACCTGGCAACTATTGTGCTGGCGGTGTTGGTTGTAGTAGCGGATGTGCCAGTTGTGGAAGCGGAGATGGCGGCAGTGGTGATGGCGGAAGCGGTTGCGGTGGTGATTGATGCTTAGGGTATTGATCCTTCACGGATGGCACGCTTCGCCCCCGCC
>DZBC01000056.1 GCA_022729835.1 Sulfuricurvum sp.
GCGGGTGTATTTTTGAAACAGATAGGCGCTCTCGCACGAGGTACGCGCCCCGCCGATGGAGCAGAGGCTATGCGCACCGTAGCTTTGCTTGATCTCGTTCATCTTCAGCGCCGCTGCTTTGGCGGCATCTGCAACACTACATGTAAACCACTCCTCATCTAAAGGCTCTAGCACTATCATTGGTGCAATGGCGGGATTTTTTTCAATAAAGGAGCGTTTGATTCTAGGCGCCCTGATCCGTTCATCCGAGGCGACGAAATCGAAACCGTATGTGCCCTTGACGCAGAGCTTGCCTTGGGAAACGTAGCCATCAGGGGAGGCGTAAATCTCCGTGATAGTATTATTCTCCACCACCCCTACGATATCGCATCCAACCCCGCAATAGGTGCAAACACTCTCAATCTCTTTTGCATGCATCATTGATCCTTACATGTAAACTAGGCGCATTGTAAACGATGGGCTATGAGAGAGATATTAAGCGTTTTGCTTTATGTGACAGGTCAAGTGTCCCCTCATCGCTTATGGACCTTACATGTAAACTCCACTATAATACGATTTTCAAGGAGCGCCCATGATCGATTCCACCCTCACATTAGGCACGCTTAATCGACTCAGACTGGACCATTTTGCCGCGCCTGGTGCCTACTTGATGGCTGAGGATAGCTCAGACGTACTGCTCCCCAACCAATACGTCACCGACGATATGATGCTCGATCAGGAGCTCGAAGTCTTTATCTACACTGATAGTGAAGACCGGCTCGTCGCCACCACACAGCGCCCGCTGGCTATGCGTGACCACTTCGGCTTTTTTGAAGTGATTGATGTCACCGATTTTGGAGCCTTCGTCGATTGGGGGCTGCCCAAAGACCTCTTTGTACCCAAAAATCGACAAAAGCGCCCGATGCGTGTCGGCGACAAACGTTTCTTGCGGGTAGTGGAAGATCCGCAGACCCAGCGTCTGATCGGAATTGAGAAGATCTCTTCTTACCTCGAACGTGCGCCACACATGTACCCTAACACACCTGTAGCGCTGCTGGTGATTGCACAGACACCTCTAGGGTTTAAGGTCATCATAGAGGATCGCTATGAGGGGATGCTCTACAGCAATGAGATCTTCGCACCTATCGAGATCGGCTTGAAAACGACAGGCTACATCAAACAGGTGCGCGCCGACGGTCTCGTCGATGTACTGCTCCAGCCCATGGGAGCTAAGCGCACCGCAACAGATGCACAAAAAGTCCTTGATCTACTCGATACGCATCGGGGCATTCTGCCTTACAACTACAAAACAGATCCCGATACGATCTCTGAGGTCTTTGGCATGAGCCGAAAAGCCTTCAAACGTGTCCTGACAGAGCTGATCAAAGAGGGCAAAATAGCCGTCGGTGAAAGCGGGATCCACCGCCAATGAATACCACAGAGTCAGGCGGCGGATTAAATGCCATCATTGAGTCGGTCGGTGGTGCCGATCTGTTTGTCTGGCTTGTGACTTTTGTGCTGCTACTCGTAGGAGCCGGAATACTTTACTTCACCAACCGCGACATGGAATAGCCCTTGCTTTCCTCGGGCTAGATCACCCGAAGGAGAAGTGCATGAGTTTTGATGTCGTCGAACAATACCGAACACAACCTCAAAAAATTGTAGATTTAAAATGGCTAGAACTCGAACTTGACCGTATTGTCGCCAATCCTGTGCGTATGCACTGGAATGCTTCGAAGCAGTGTGTCGAGCTAGAGTATCAAAGTGAAGCCGAATACCAGTTGTTACACCGCTGGAGCGAGCATGTCGGGGCAGCGCTAGAAGTAGCTCAACGCTCGGCTTATATCTACCGCTGAGATTTAGGGTAGTCGTAGTCACGCAACTTGAACCCATCGCACTCAGCCCATGGTCGCTTGGTTTCAAAAAGTGCGTAGGCGGCAGTCGGGAACTTGAAGAGGGTCTGACCGCTTAAGCGCTCAAACAGATCATGTAGATCCGGATTGTGCCCAAAGATCATCACCCGCTTCATCGATTCATCCAAGGAGCGAATCACATCGCAAATAGCAAAGGCGCCTTCAAAATAGAGCGCATCATTCACAATCAAGTTGTCGGTATAATCAATCGCCTCAGCAACTGCCTTAGCGGTAGCATGCGCCCGAAGTGCAGGTGAAGTGATGATCGCATCCCAGTGATGATCCAACTTAGCAATCCGCCGACCCATTTCCGGCGCGACTTTAAGTCCGCGCTTGTTAAGCGGGCGCTCTTTATCGGGCAATTCCTGATCGTCCCAGCAAGACTTCGCGTGACGCATAATAAGCAGTGTGTGTTTCATAAAAATGCCTTACATGTAACATTGTACATGTAAGTGTAGCACTTATTTATAGCGGTAGGTGATGCGGCCTTTATCTAGGCTGTAGGGGGTAAGTTCGATCTTAACTTTGTCACCGGGAAGAATTTTGATGTAGTGCATCCGCATTTTTCCAGCAATGTGACAGAGAATCACATGCTTGTTCTCAAGCTCTACACGAAATGTCGCATTCGGCAGGGCTTCGATAATTTTTCCGTCAACTTCAATGACATCAGCTTTGGACATATTGGCTCCTATGCAATGGATAGAATTTCAGCTCTGCCGTTGATGACGGCAACCGTGTGTTCGTAATGAGATCCCCGTAAACCGTCGGAACTCACCACGTCCCAGCCGTTTTCGCGGATCACCGCTTTGGACTCTTTTTGGCAGATCATCGGCTCTAAGCAAAAGACCATGCCATTCTTGATTTTCGGACCCGCTTTGGGGTTGGTGCCTTCTAAATAATTGGGGATTTCCGGCTCTTCATGAGGTTTTCTTCCGATACCATGCCCACAAAATCCTCGCAGCGGTACATAGCCCCGAGCACGGATAAAACGTTCGATTTCATAAGAGAGCTCTTTAAAGCGCATCCCTTCTTTGATAATATCGACGGCATAATAGAGTGTCTCTTTGGCGCAGGCGATCAAATCTTCATCCGCACTGCTAATCGTGCCTACCGGCATCGAAACTGCAGCATCACCGTAGTATCCTTGATACTCCGTTCCAATATCATAGCCTATGATATCGCCCTCTTGGAGACGATAATCAGTCGGTATCCCGTGGATGATCACCTCGTTTAGCGAGGTGCAGACTGCACTTGGAAAGCCATAGAGCCCTTTGAATGATGGTTTAGCACCTTTGGATCGAACGAATGACTCCGCGATTGCATCAAGCTCTTTAAGGCTCATGCCGACACGCGTCTCCTGCATCAGCAGATTAAGCGCTCCGGCAACAATGCGGTTTGCAGCACGCAGTTTTTCGATTTCCTCAGGTTTGCGTAGCGCAATGGCCATGCGTTAGAGGCCTACAGCACTGAGCGTCTGATAGCGGCTCATGTAGATCTGAGCTTCAATTTTGCGCATAGTGTCAAGGGCAACCTGTACGACGATCAAGACCGCCGTTCCACCGAAGAAGAAAGGAACACCCATGGTTTTGATAATCATAAATGGCACAGTAGCCACCAAGCCCAGATAAATCGCGCCCGTAAAGGTTAAACGACTGGCGGTTTCATTAAGAAACTCCGCCGTTGAAGCACCGGGACGAACACCGGGGATAAATCCACCCTGACGTTTAAGATTTTCGGAGATATCTTTCGCATTGAAGACAATCGACGCATAAAAGTAGGCGAAGAATACAACAAACATGAAGGTTAATACATTGAAAAAATATCCGTTAGGGTTGAGCAAATCGGTGATGGCTTGCACATAGGGGTTGGTACTGGCGGAGAGAACAGTCATCGGAAACATCAAAATCGCTGATGCAAAGATGACTGGAATAACGCCTGAAAGGTTCACCTTAATCGGAATATAGTTCATCACACGCTTATTCTGATTTTGAATCATCGTCTTTTTAGCGTATGTTACAGGTACGCGACGCTCACCAAGTTCGACGTAAATAATGATAAACACAGTGGCAAAAATCAGCGCCAAAATGGCTACGAGCGTCAAAAAGCCCATCGCACCAGTGTTGATCATGGTCACCGCCTGAGAGATTGCGCTGGGAATGGCCGACACAATGCCTGCGAAGATAATCAGCGAGATACCATTGCCGATACCGCTTTGTGTAATCTGCTCACCGATCCACATCAACAGCATCGTACCCGCAAGCATCGACACCACAGAAACGAGCAAAAAGGTACTATGATCCACCAAAATAGCGCTACCGCCGTCTTGGCCAGTCATACCTTGCAATCCGACACTCACTCCGATAGCCTGCACAATGGTGATGGCAATCGTCGCATAGCGGATAATCTGCATGTACTTGACCATACCGTCACGCTCTTTTTTCATTTGACCCAAATTGGGGAATGTTGCGGCCAGTAGTTCCATAATGATCGATGCGGTGATATAAGGCATGATGCCCAAAGAGATGATGGAGAGGCGTTCGACGGCATTTCCGCTGAACATATTGTAAAGACCCAGAGCGTCTGCTTCATGGGAATCAAAAAACGCGGCGATAACAGCCGTATCGACACCCGGAACCGGCACATAGGCCAGTAGCCGATAAATGAACAGAAACCCGATCGTAATAAAGATCTTGTTTAGCAGTTGCTGATTCATTATTTGCCAGTAGTGCTTACATTATCATCTTTGATTTTCGGTGCCAACGCTTTGGCTGATGCACCGACCAGTTTAACCGCTTTAACTGCCTTGGCAAGACGATAAACCGAACGGATAGAATCTATAGTGATCTCATCAAGACCTGCCACTACGGCATGGTGCTCGACATTAATCACATAGGGCTTCACGACGCGTGAGGTGAAGCCTATTTTGGGCAGACGGCGCGCCATTGGCGTCTGTCCACCTTCAAAGTTACGCTTACGCTTGGATCCAGAACGCTGAGTCTGACCTTTACCGCCGCGACCCGCCGTAGAACCCCAGCCGCTGCCTTGACCGCGACCGATACGTTTGGTTTTGTGGGTTGAACCTTCGGCAGGTGTTAAATTTTCTAGTGCCATTATTTATCCTTTCAGACGTGAGAGTGCTTCAATGGTTGCACGTACCACGGTATTTGGATTGTTGGAACCGAGTGATTTGGTCAGGATATCCTGCACACCCGCAAGCTCAAGCACGGGGCGCATGGCACCGCCCGAGATCACACCGGTACCTTCAGACGCCGGTTTCAACAAAACACGGCTCGCATTATACTTATGTTCGATGTCATGCGCGATCGTGGTTCCTTTAACATTGACGGTAGTCAAGTTTTTGAACGCATTATCCACCGCTTTTTTGATGGCATCGGGCACTTCTTTGGCCTTACCTGAACCGTAACCTACGGTGCCTTTTTTGTCCCCTACGACTACCAGAGCAGTGAAGCGGAAGCGACGTCCACCCTTCACAACTTTGGTAACGCGTCCGATGTTGACGATCGACTCTTCGAACTCTTCTCTGTTGATATTTCTCATCGCCAGCTCCTAAAACTTGATTTCGTTGGCGCGAAGGGCGTCACCGAATGCCGCAACTACACCGTGATATTGGTAGCCGTTACGATCGAATACGATCTCGTTCAGACCCTTCTCTTTGAGGGTTTGGGCGAACGCTTCTGCGAGTTTGATCGCTCCCTCTTTGTTGGCGTTGAGCCCAAGTGCTTTGGAGCTGATGGCCGCAAGCGTTACCGCTTGAGTATCATCAATCGCCTGAGCGCTCAGGTAGCGATTTGAACGAAACACAGAAAGACGGGGCATCGCTGCAGTTCCTGAAATTTTAGCGCGAATGCGCATCTTACGTCGAAGACGTCCGGCTGTTTTAGCTCTTAATTCTTTAGCTGTCATTTAGCCCCCCTTACTTCTTGGAAGTCTTACCGGCTTTACGCGCGATAATCTCTTCTACATATTTAACACCTTTGCCCTTGTAAGGCTCGGGCGGTCTGAATCCGCGAACTTCTGCCGCTACCTGACCGAGCAACTGCTTGTCATGGCTTTTTAGCGTGATCAGGTTCTTCTCGACGACAGCCTCTACACCATCTGGAAGCGGGTAGTTGATATCGTGCGAATAGCCCAACTGAAGGTTGAGTGTTCTACCCTGAACTGCAGCACGATAACCGACACCGTTGATTTCAAGCTGACGGGCATATCCACTCACCATACCAACAATCACATTCGATGCCAAAGCACGGTAGGTTCCCCAAAATGCACGATCTTGCTGCGCCGTAGAGTTGGCACTAAAAGTCAAAGTGCTGCTCTCAAGAGAGACGCCAACATTACCTTTTGTGTCAAGATCTTGTTTGAGTTTACCTTTTTCAAAAGTAACAACTGTTCCATTAAGTGTTACTTTAACATCAGCGGGAATGGCGATAGGTTTTTTTCCGATACGACTCATACTCTATCTCCTTACCATACTGTACAGAGCACTTCGCCGCCGACGCCAAGCTCGAATGCTTTGTCGTTAGGAAGAACCCCTTTTGAAGTTGAAACGATGATGATACCGTAACCATTTTTAAAGCGCTTGATCTCATCTTTGCCACGATAAACACGGCGACCAGATTTTGAAACACGCTTCATTTCATTGATAACAGTACGACCTTTTTCGTCGTATTTGAGCACCACATTAATGGTTTTTTTGTTGCCGTCTTCAACAACATTAAAACTATCAAGATAGCCTTTCTCTGCCAAAATGGCAACTACCGCTTCTACGGCTTTTGAGTGCAACAGTGTCGTAACATCCAAACGACGCATCGCAGCATTGCGGATGCGCGTCAAAGAGTCAGCGATCAAATCATTAATCATTATTATTCCTTATCTAACAGCTAGGAGTTTCAAGCTTACCAGCTTGACTTTCTAACGCCCGGGATCAACCCCTCGTTTGCCATCTTGCGGAAGCAAACGCGACAAATACCAAAATCACGCAATACAGAGTGCGGACGACCACAAATCTGACAACGTGTATAACCACGTACTTTAAATTTTGGCGTACGGTTCGCTTTCGCGATCATAGACTTCTTAGCCATTATTTGCTCCCTTTGCTAAACGGCATACCCAGAGCTTCAAGCAATCCGAAGCTCTCTTTATCGCTGGTTGTTGTGGTCACGATGGTAATGTTCATACCGTGAATCTGCATGATGGAATCGTACGAAACTTCCGGAAAAATCAACTGTTCATTCAAACCAAAGTTATAGTTGCCCTGTCCGTCAAATCCGTTGCGATTAACACCACGAAAGTCTTTCACACGGGGAAGCGCAATGGAGATCAGTTTGTCAAGGAAGTTGTACATGTTCTCTCCACGCAACGTCACTTTGACACCGACTGGCATCCCTTCACGCACTTTGAAACCCGCAACAGATTTACGTGCATTGATCACCATGGCGCGCTGTCCGGCAATCATGCTGATCGTATCTTGGATATTTTGCATCAGCTTGTTGTCTTTCATCGCAAAACCAGCACCGACAGATATCATAATCTTGTCGAGTTTTGGGATTTGCATCTCGTTTTTAATCTCAAGTTGCGCTTTAAGCTGGGGCTTGAGTGCGAGATATTTCTCTTTCAAACGTGACATATTTACGCCTCCACTTTACGAACATTGGATGCATCAATCGGCATCTCTTTGTTCTCGAAGCCACCCTGAGGATTTTGCTCGGTTGGCTTAATTGCTTTCTTGACGGTTTTGACGCCTTTAACGATTACTTTGTTTTTCTTGGGCATAACAGCAAGCACTTCCGCTTTTACGCCCTTGTCATCACCTGCGATCACTTCAACGGTGTCGCCTTTTTTGTACTTAAATTTTGCCATCACACAACCTCCGGTGCCAGAGAAACAATTTTCATGAAACCTGCATAGCGCACTTCACGAGATACTGGTCCAAAAATACGCGTACCTACCGGCTCTCTCTTGTTGTCAAGGACGACGGCGGCATTGTCATCAAAACGGATCACAGATCCGTTTTCACGATGAACCTCTTTTTTGGTGCGCACAATGACCGCTTTGACAACTTGACCTTTTTTGATCTTGCCCGTAGGGATCGCTTTTTTGACCGAAGCGACAATGACGTCACCTACCGTCGCATAGCGGCGCTTTGAACCACACAAAACCTTGATACACATCAGCTCTTTAGCTCCAGTGTTATCAGCTACATTGAGACGGGTAAAACTTTGGATCACGACTCGCCTCCTGTAACCACACTTTTGAGTTCGAAAGATTTACTTTTCGACATAGGGCGACACTCAACTGCAATAACTACATCACCCACTTTAAGTTGGTTGTTTTCATCATGCACCATGTACTTTTTAAAACGTTTGACCGTTTTATGGTACTTAGGGTGCATAACACGACGCTCAACCTGAATCGTCGCTGTTTTATCTCCGGCAATCTTGACCACACTGCCTTGAATTTCACGTTTGCTCACAGATGCCTCCTTTATTTGATTGCGCTGATGGCGGTGCTGATGCGTGCAATCTCTTTTTTAGCTGCGCGCAACTCAGCTGTATTGGTCAGCTGCATCATTTTTTGTTTAATCTTCATGGTAAAAAGCTCAGTTTTTTTAGTCTTGAGCATCGCCTGAAGATCAGCGGCACTTTTATCTGATAGTTCAGTATATTTCATTGCTCATCTCCTTTGTGACGATTTTTGTTTTGAACGGTAGCTTGTGCATCGCAAGTGTCAACGCTTCGCGTGCCACTGTTTCAGGAACACCACCCATTTCAAAAATAATACGCCCGGGCTTGA
This sequence comes from Sulfuricurvum sp., assembly GCA_022729835.1. Taxonomy (GTDB): domain Bacteria; phylum Campylobacterota; class Campylobacteria; order Campylobacterales; family Sulfurimonadaceae; genus JAFGUB01. The sequence continues at coordinate 8,703 of DZBC01000056.1, forward strand.
TGTTCATGACCCATTTCTCAATGGCTCCTTTACCCTTACCCATACGCACTTCAAGTGGTTTTGCCGTCAAAGGCTTATCTGGAAACACACGGATCCAGATTTTGCCTTGACGTTTGATGTGACGCGTCGAAGTAATACGCGCCGCTTCGATTTGGCGTGAAGTGATACGTCCAGCTTCCACCGCTTTAAGTGCGATATCGCCAAATGCAAGGTTGAAACCACTGCGGGCATTACCACGATTGCGGCCTTTCATGTATTTGCGAAATTTCGTTCTTTTTGGCATCAACATTGTTATTCACCCTCTCTTTCTTCGCGTTTACCGCCACGTTTTGGGCCACGGCGCTGATCGCGCTGTTCACGGGGTTCACGTTTTTCTTCTTTGGGCTCAGCTTGGATCCCTTTGGTGAGAACTTCACCTTTGAAAATCCAGACTTTGATACCGATGACACCATAAGTAGTGTGTGCTTCGGCAAAACCGTAATCGATTTTAGCACGAAGGGTATGCAAAGGTACGCGACCCTCAAGATACCACTCAGTGCGGGCGATTTCGGCGCCGCCTAAACGACCGGCTACAGAGATTTTGATCCCCTTAGCTCCTGATCGCTGGGCACCTTGCATTACCTTTTTCATCGCACGGCGAAATGCAACACGACGCTCAAGTTGAGTGCCTACATTTTCCGCTACAAGTTGCGCAGCAGCCTGTGCTTTCTTCTCTTCTTTGATGTTCACCGCTACAGGCTTTCCGATCAGATTTTGAAGAGCACTTTTAAGCTTTTCAATATCCGATCCCTTCTTACCGATGATAATACCTGGACGCGCAGCAACAATCGTTACGCGCAATCTTTTGGCCGTACGCTCAATGATGATATTGCTAACACCCGCATAGTAGAGCTCTTTTTTGAGGTACTTACGGATTTTGTAATCTTCGCCAAGCGCGACAGGGGCATTTTTGAAGTTGGGGTACCAACGACTTTCCCAGTTACGGTTAATACCGAGGCGAAGGCCGATAGGATTGACTTTATGACCCATAACTATTTGCCCTCCACTTCTACTAAAATGTGTGCCGTCGGTTTACGAATCGGATGCGCCATACCGCGTGCTTTGGGCATAAAGCGCTTCAGCACCGGGCCGGCATCCACACGGCATGAGGTGATAACGCAATCAGAGGCGTCCTCACCGCTGTTGGCCACAGCAGAAGCTACCACTTTTGCGATAATCTTAGCTGCTTTGTTTGGCGTAAACTCAAGCGCGGCAAGCGCCTCTTCTGCGTTCATTCCCTGAATCTCGCGAGCAATCAAGCGAGATTTGAGGGGAGAGACGCGGCTGTATTTAAGGAGTGCTCTTGCCATCGTTACCCTACCTTCTTCTGAACTGAGCCTTTGTGGCCCTTAAAGGTACGTGTCGGTGCGAATTCACCCAGCTTGTAGCCGATGTGATTTTCAGTGACATATACCGGAACGAACTGACGTCCGTTGTGAACATTGAGGGTCAAACCAATCATCTCCGGAAGAACCGTAGAGCGGCGTGACCATGTTTTGATTGGTTTATTGCTTTTAGCCTCTTTGGCAGCAAGCACTTTCTTCATCAAATGCTCATCAACAAATGGACCTTTTTTTACTGATCTAGCCATTTAACTACCTCTTCGGATTAGATTTACGGCGGGTGATAATGAGCTTGTCACTCGCTTTCTTATGGCGTGTT
>DZBC01000057.1 GCA_022729835.1 Sulfuricurvum sp.
GCAAAGTTGTGTGGCACTCACCCCGCCTCAGGCCCCTTGTATGCGCATGACGCTCAGTTTTGCGGCGCTCTCCCAAGGCCGTCATCTGTTTGTGCATATCGAAGGTGAGGAGAAGTGGCGTGTCTACTCAAGTGCCCTACAGCCTGGCAATGTAGAGAGTATGCCGATCCGCGCGTTTTTGCGCTCTGAGACGGCCAAAAAGACGGAGGTTTTTTATGCCGCATGAGACCTTGATGCAGGTGACCGACGCGATCATAGTTCGCAGCCGCAAAAGTCGTAGTATCTATCTAGAGCGCATCGATGCGGCAAAGGCTAAAGGGCCCGTACGTCAGGCGCTGGGCTGCAGCAACCTCGCCCACGCCGTCGCGCCTCTGGACGCTGCGGAAAAAGAGGCGCTGCTGCGCTCGCAGCGACGCCACATCGCCATTGTTACTGCGTATAACGATATGCTCTCCGCGCATGAACCTTATAAAAGCTATCCGCCGCTGATCAAGCGCGCTTTGGCCTTTGCGGGCTCAAGCGCTCAGGTGGCGGGGGCGGTGCCGGCCATGTGCGACGGTGTGACCCAGTCGCAGCCGGGCATGGAGCTAAGCCTCTTTAGCCGCGACGTGATCGCTATGGGGACTGCGGTGGCGATGGCGCACAATATGTTTGATGCGGGGCTGTACTTGGGTGTGTGCGATAAGATCGTGCCGGGGCTACTGATCGGAGCACTTGGGTTTGGCCATCTGCCGGCGGTCTTTGTGCCGGCGGGACCGATGGATTCTGGCATCAGCAACGCCGAAAAGGCCAAGGTGCGCCAGCGTTACACCGAGGGCAAGGCGGACCGCGCGGAGCTGCTGGCCGCAGAGAGCGCGTCGTACCACTCGACGGGTACATGTACCTTTTACGGTACGGCCAACTCCAACCAGATGCTTATGGAGATCATGGGGCTGCATCTTCCGGGCAGCTCTTTTGTGCCGACCAATACACCGCTACGCGACGCGCTCACCGAAGAGGCAGCGCGCGTTGCGTTGCGTCTGTGTGAAGCGGGTGTGTCGCTGGGGCGGATGCTGGATGAACGCAGTTTTGTCAATGCTATTGTGGGTCTGCTCGCTACGGGCGGATCGACCAACCACACCATCCACCTCATTGCCATGGCGCGCGCGGCGGGGATCGTGCTGTGCTGGGAGGATTTTGACGCGCTCTCGCACGTGGTGCCGCTGCTGTGCAAGATGTATCCCAACGGTTCAGCCGACGTGAATCACTTCCACCAAGCCGGAGGCATGGGGGTGCTGATGGCTGAGTTGCTGCATGCGGGATTGCTGCATGAAGAGGTGCAGACCATCATGGGGCAGGGACTCTCTCACTATCTCTGTACGCCGCGTCTGGAAGAGGGAGTATTGCGCTTTGACGCGGTGCGTGCGCACTCTGCCGATACGTCGGTGCTGGGTTCGTGTGCGCAGCCTTTTGATACGCAAGGCGGCTTACGGCTGCTGCGCGGCAACATTGGGCGTAGCGTCATCAAGACCTCCGCACTGCAGAGCACCCAGCGCTTCATCGAAGCTCCGGCGATGATTTTTGAGTCGCAAGAGGCGCTGGATGCGGCGTTTAAGGCGGGTAAACTGGAGCGCGATTTTATCGCCGTCGTGCGCTTTCAGGGGCCAAGCGCCAACGGTATGCCCGAGCTGCACGGGCTCATGAAGCCTATGGGCGTGCTGCAAGATCGGGGCTTTAAAGTGGCCATCGTTACGGATGGGCGGATGTCGGGCGCTTCGGGCAAGGTGCCCTCAGCCATACATGTAAGCCCCGAAGCTGCCAAAGGGGGCGTAATTGCCTTGATTGAAGAGGGTGATAAGATTCGGCTGGATTGTGAGAATGGGGTGATGGAGCTGCTTGTCGATGAAACGACGCTGCGCAGCCGCTCGCCAAAGGTGCGCGATCTAAGCGCCAATCGACATGGTATGGGGCGTGAGCTTTTTGGCATCATGCGCCGTACATGTAACGCTGCGGACGAAGGTGCCTGCAGCTTCACTTTGCCAGGAGAAGAGTTATGACAGCCAATGAAGTATTGAGTGTATCCCCGATTGTTCCCGTGATTGCGATTGACGATGCCGCGCGTGCGGTCGATTTGGCCCATGCGCTGCTGGAAGGGGGAATCAGTATTATGGAGATCACGTTACGCACCGCTGCGGCGCTTGAAGCCATCGCTGCGGTGGCTTCTACGGTCAAGGGGATGTGCGTCGGTGCAGGCACCGTGCTCAACTTCGATCAGTTCGAACGTGCCGAAGATGCGGGTGCACAGTTTGTGATCAGCCCCGGTGCGACGCCCTCGCTCATGCACCACGCCAGCCACAAAAAGATCCCTTTTATTCTTGGGGTGGCTACCCCTACGGAGATTATGATGGCACAGGAGTATGGCTTTAATACGTTTAAGCTTTTTCCTGCCGAGGTGGTGGGCGGTACTGGTGCACTCAAAGCCTTATATGGCCCTTTTCCAACGGCTCGCTTTTGCCCTACGGGTGGTGTGAATCTGCAAAACTTGCGTGATTATCTTTCTCAGCCCAACGTGTTGTGTGTCGGTGGTACGTGGATTGCGACGCCAAGCCGTATTGCCAAAGGAGAATTTACGGCTATTTCTCAGGATGCACAAGAAGCGCTTAGCCTTCTCAAGGTACAATAGCGTCCAAAATCCCTAAAGGTGTGATAAATGATCAAGAAATGCCTCTTTCCTGCTGCGGGTTATGGTACCCGCTTTTTACCAGCGACCAAGGCGACCCCAAAAGAGATGCTTCCGGTGCTTACCAAGCCACTGATTCAGTACGGTGTGGAGGAGGCGGTTCAAGCCGGTATCCCGACCATGGCCATCATTACGGGACGGGGAAAACGCGCAATTGAGGACCATTTTGACATCTCTTATGAGCTGGAGCACCAGATCAAGGGAACATCCAAAGAGCACCTGCTTGATCAAATCCGCTCACTTATTGACACTTGCACCTTCTCCTACACCCGCCAAGTTGAGATGAAGGGCTTAGGTCATGCGATTCTCACAGGAGAGACACTGATCGGCAATGAGCCGTTTGCGGTTATTCTCGCCGACGACCTCTGTGATGGCAATGTACTCGAACAGATGAAAAATCTCTTCAACAAGTACCGCTGTTCCATCGTGGCCATCGAAGAGATCCCGCAGCAAGACACCAACAAATACGGCGTCATCGCAGGCAAACAGATCGAAGAGGATGTCTACATGGTACACACGATGGTGGAAAAACCCGCTCCCGAAGAGGCGCCAAGCAACCTCGCCATCATCGGTCGCTACATCCTCACCCCCGATATTTTCGATATTTTGCGCGAAACCAAACCCGGCAAAGGGGGCGAGATCCAGATCACCGATGCGCTCATGACCCAAGCACAGCGCGGTATGGTACTGGCGTACAAATTTAAAGGGAAGCGTTTTGACTGCGGTAGCGTCGATGGCTTCGTCGAGGCGACGAACTACTTTTATAATCTGGAAAAAGAGAAGCAGTAAACGCTTACATGTAAGCGTTTACTTCATGGGGAAATGCCCCCCTCTTGCGGGAGAGATTCATGTTTAATCTTGAGAGAATACGAAAAGATTGTTTTTGGGATTTGCAGATCTCAAGCGAAGACATTAATGATGTACTGAAAAGCAGTGATCATAAAAAAATCACTATGCTTTTTGAAAAGATTTTACTCAACAGTACAGCACTCTTTCATGATCTGGAACTGTTTGATAAAAAACAGTTAGAAGTTTTACTGGAAAACTATAAAGTTCCGCAGTTCAACGGTGCGTATGCGTTCAGACGCAAAAATATGGCTGAAGTCTTTTTTTTTGATAAACCCCTATTGATCGATGAGCTAAAATGGACAGCATAGATTATCAAAAGCTCTATCGTCTTCAAGATGAGGTTTTAAAAGTAGTTTTTGAGACCGAACATGAGTTTTATCTCACAGGCGGTACGTGTCTTAGCCGCTTTTATGTAGAGAAAAGATATTCAGACGATTTAGATTTTTTTACCAACCAATCCCCAAGATACAGCTTTGCCGTCAAAAACATCAAAAATGCGTTAAAAGCGAAGTTTGACCTCGTCGTCGAAGTTGAGTCAAAAGATTTCACTAGGTTTAAAATTGATGACTTATTGCAAGTTGATTTTGTCAATGATATATCATTTCGATACAAAGAGCCAATAGTCACTTCGGAACATTATCTTTTGGACACTATCGAGAATATTTTGAGCAATAAAATCACTGCAGTCATCGGTAGAGATAATCCAAAAGACATATTTGACATTTATCTGATTTGGAAATTTCATGCATTTGATTGGAGTGAGATGCTTGATGCCGCACACAAAAAGGCCGGTTTTTCAAATGAAGAATTGATCATCAGACTAAAAAGTTTTCCCGTAGATTTATTGCAAGAAATAAAAATTTCGGATAATACTTTTTTGAATGACTTTGAGAGAGAATTTCCTTTGATTATTGATGAGATCAATAAAACTTAGGTGTATAGCTTTTACTGTACGCTAATGCTCACTTCACCAAGCGTTATCGTCTCGCCTTTCACGATCTTAGCCCGCTTGCGCGTTTCTACTTCACCGTTACGCAGCACGACACCTCCGGCGACGAGGGCTTTGGCTTCGCCGCCGTTATCGACAAGGTCGAGCACTTTGATCAGCTTATACAGCTCGATGTAGGGCTGCTCGCCCAGCTCAAAACGCAGCGTCATGCGGAGGTGTCCAGCACCGAGTAGCCCAGTTCTGCCATCTTGTCGTCGATCATTTTGGCGGCTTTTTCGATGGTGGCGTAGCTGATGTCGGGGAGTTTGCCGCCCCAAGTGGCTTCGGCATCTTTGAAGCCTTGCATGATTCCCTCTCGGCCTTCTCGCATCAGCTTCTCATCGCCGCCCGAACCCATGATGACAAAGTCGGCGATGCGCTGCGCAGTCTGATCGATACCGAAAAAACCGTCGTCGCCGACTAGTTTGGTGGCTTCTTCTTGCGAGAGCTCGGAGATGGGTTTGCCCTCATAACCGATCCCTTGCAAAAAATCCTGAAACTTCGCGTATTCGGCTTCAAACGGGTCTTGATCCAGCGTGCTTTGCAGCTCAAAACTGTTGCTTGAGAAGCTAAAAGAGCTAAGCTCAAAACTGTTCGTCTGTGTCCCGTTTGACTCACTGCGCTGCATCTGCGCGACGCTGTAGCTGGCATAGAGCATGTTGGCGCTCAAGTTGTTATTGACATTCATAGCCGCTCCTTTTTTTCTATGATCGGCATTTAGCGCGATTGTAGTAGCGCTTGCGCATCAAGCGCGATCTGGCGCTCTTCATCGGTGGGGATCACCAGCAGTGCGACGCGGCTTTGCGCACTATGGATCTGCGCGTGCGACGCGGCGTTGTTTGCTTCATCCAGCACGATGCCCAGATGCTCCAACCCTTTACATGTAAGGCTGCGCACCAGCGGTGCGTGCTCACCGATGCCGCCCGTGAAGACCACCGCATCGACCCCTTCAAGGGCAGCCATGTAGCCACCGATCTGTTTTTTCAGCCGATAACAAAACATCTCGATGGCCAGCGTCGCGTTTGCGTCGCCTTGATGCATTGCGTCGATCAGTAGGCGCATATCGCTCTCGCCGCCGATGGCTTTGAGTCCGCTGCGTTTGTTTAACAGTATGTCGATCTCTTCGCCGCTAAAGCCGCCTTCGCGCATCAGATAGGGCACGATCCCCGGATCAATCGAGCCGCTGCGCGTCCCCATCATGAGTCCCTCCAGCGGTGTGAGCCCCATTGAGGTATCGACGCTGCGGCCTTGCTTGATGGCGCACGCGCTGACGCCGTTTCCGATATGCAGTGTGATGAGGTTACATGTAGCAAGGTCGCGCCCTAGAAGCTCGGCCGCCTTTGCTGCTACAAAGCGGTGTGATGTGCCGTGAAACCCGTAGCGCCGCACGCCGTAGCGTTTGTACAGCTCATGGGGCAGGGGGTAGCGGTAGGCATAAGCGGGCATACTTTGATGAAAAGCGGTGTCAAACACGGCGATATTGGGCACATCGGGTGCGAGGGCGCGCGCGGCAATGATGCCCTCAAGATTGGCGGGGTTGTGCAGGGGGGCCAGCGGTGTGAGGGCCTTGATGGCATCAATGAGCGCGGCATCGATGAGCGCGGGCGCACTAAAACGCTCTCCCCCATGCACGACGCGGTGGGCGATGGCATCGAGCTTGCGCAGTTCGATCCCTTTTACATGTAAGGCCTCTTGCATTTGAAGAAAGGCGCCGTGGTGGTCTTTGACCTCTTCGATCAGCCCTTTGAGGCTTACATGTAAGGCTTCGCCCTCAAAAAGGGTGTACTTGATCGAGGAGCTTCCGGCGTTGATGACGAGAATTTTCACGGCTACTCTCCTTGGGCTTGAATGGCGGTGATGAGGACGGTGTTGACAATATCGGCCACCAGACAGCCACGGCTGAGGTCATTGACGGGTTTGCGAAGGCCTTGGAGCACCGGCCCGATGGCAATGGCGCCGCTACTGCGCTGGACGGCTTTGTAGGTGTTGTTGCCGGTGTTGAGGTCGGGAAAGACAAAGACCGTGGCGCGTCCGGCGACGGGGCTGTCTGGCAGTTTGGTTTTGGCTACGTCGGGATCGACCGCGGCGTCGTACTGGATGGGTCCTTCGATCAGCAAATCGGGGCGCTGGTTGCGCACGATCTGCGTGGCGGTGCGTACCTTTTCGACCTCATCACCCTTGCCGGAGCTGCCTGTGGAGTACGAGAGCATGGCGATGCGCGGCTCGATACCAAACGACGCGGCGCTTTTGGCCGAAGCGATGGCGATCTGGGCGAGCTCTTCGGCACTGGGGTCTTGGTTGACGGCGCAGTCGGCATAGACCAGCACCTGCGTCTGTAGACACATAAAAAAGAGGCTCGATACCAGCGAAATATCGGGCGTGGTTTTGATGATCTGCAGCGCGGGGCGGATGGTGTCTTGGGTGGTGTGGATGGCACCCGAGACCATGCCGTCCGCGTCGCCCTCTTGCACCATCATGGTGGCAAAATAGGTGTCGTGTGTCATGGCGTCGCGGGCGGCATCAAGGGTGAGTCCTTTGGCCTTGCGTAGGGTGTAAAAGCGCTCTACATAGGCTTCGAGCAGGGGGCTTTCAGAGGGTTTGACGATCAAAGCCCCGCCCAAATCCAGCCCCAAAACAGCGGCTTTGTGGCTGATTTCCTGTGGATCACCGAGCAAGATGATCTCCACCGCGCCACGGCGCAGCAGGATTTCGCTGGCGCGCAAAATGCGCTCGTCGCTGCTTTCAGGCAGGACAATGCGCTTTTTGTCGTTGCGTGCGCGTTCGAGCAGGCCATATTCGAACATGGCCGGAGTGGTGATGTTCGAGATGGCGGTATTTAGGCGCTGGTCGATCTGTTTGATGTCGATGTTGTTCATGAAATTGCCCATAGCCAGAGCGATTTTGCGCTCGCGTCCCGGACGAATGGTGGGCGAGACGGCGTTTACAGCCATGATGGTTTGGTAGGTGTCGCCAGAGGCAGCCATAATGGGGATGTTGAAGAGTTGCAAATCGCCCAGCAGCTTCAAAAACAGCGCATTGGGTTGCAGGCCTCCGGTGAGGATGATGCCGGCGATAGAGGGGAAGCTTTTGGCATAGTTGACGCTGAGCGTCGTCAAGATCACATCAAGTCGATCGCCCGGGGTGATGATCAGATCACCCTCGCTAAGCCGTTCAAGCAGATGCTCGACGTTCATTGCGGCGATCTTGCTTTGGCGGATGATACGCTCAAAAGCCGACTCTTCGCCCAGTAGCACAGCGCATCCAAGCGCTTGGCGCACTTCGGCGACGGTGGGTTTGTCCAGCTCTTCGATCTCTTTCATCACAAAGAGTGGACCCTCCGCATCGCAGTCGAGCTCTTTGAGGTGCTCATAGGCCACTGCATCCAGACGGTTGACAAAAATGGCGAAGTGTTCGAGCGTTTCGCTTTTGATCACCGCGCGTTCGATGCTGATTTCGTGTAGCAGGGTTTCAAAGCTGCGGTTTTTGCCGTTGATGACACTAAGGTAGGGTGCGCGGAGGTTTTTGGCGATTTCGATGTTGATGTTGAACTCAATCGCTTTGTTGAAGCGTTCGCGGTTGAGTCCTTCGATCAACACAAAATTGTGTTTGGCTTCTAGGGCGCGAAAGGCGCGGATCAGCTCTTCGATCAGATGCTGGGTTTTACCTTCGGAGATGAGCGTTTCAGCCTCTTCGACCAAAAAGCCGTAGCAGGAGTCGTGTGACTGCTCTAGGTTGAAGTGCTCGCGCATAAAAGTGATGTCGTGATCGGGCGCGGATTCGATGATGGGGCGGAAAAAAGCGACCCGACTGTAGCGGCTACGCAGCAGCTCCATCATCCCCATCGAGATGATCAGCGATCCGGCGTAGGGTTGGTGTGAAGCGATAAAAAGAGAGGTGGCAGACATACGGACTCCTTGGGTGAAGGATGCAATGGTAGCGCAGATTGGCACGGGGGTTGATTACATGTAGGCAAGCATCACCAAATCAATAGTGGATAACAGCTACAAAAATTCATAATCTGCTAAGTTGTAGAGGCGTATCATATTTTTTTATTACATTCAAGGAGCCAATCGATGCGAAAATGGATAGTTGGGGTGCTTGTGTTGCTTTTGTGCAGCGCACTGCATGCCGCCTCAGGAAAGGATATTGCGGCGCAACTGGGACTGAGTGCGGCGTCTAAGGCGATGAAACAGTGGGAAGGGATTTTTGAGAAACCTGAAAAGATGGCAAAAATGGGTATTGACAAACTCTCAGATGCTGACAAAGCGGAGCTTAAAGCCTATCTGATCGGCCATGCGGCCGATTCTGACCACCCCGAAGCTGCGGGTTTGTAACTTGAAGGAGCGAAGTATGAAAAAAGGTTTACATGTAAGCGTGATTGCCGCGTTGGCGGTCGTTTCTGCGGTTGCGGATGACGCCGCACTACTCCAGCGTATCGAAGCGCTTGAGGCCAAGATGGGGGTGTTGCAGGAGTATCCTGAGTTTGATGAGGTGGAAGGGCGCATCGATGCGATTGAGCTGGCCACAATGGTCAATAAGGTCAATTTCGGCGCTGATTTTCGCACCCGCGTTGATATGTTCGATTATGAGTACGCGAATGGCGAGACAGCGTCGCAGAGTAACGTCTGGTCAAATCGTCTGCGCATCACTATGGGTTCGGACATTACGGAAGGCATGAAATTTACCGGGCGACTCTCTATGTACAAAAACTGGTCGGGCACCGAGATCAACATGCTCTCAGGCGCCGACCCGATGCAAGGGCGCCGACCCTCTGACAGTAGCCTCTTTGTGGAGCGTGCTTATGTGGACTGGACGCTGCTTCGCGGCGATGTGCCTTTGATCCTCACCATCGGTCGCCAGCCCAGCTCCGATGGCCCTTCGCATCAGTTCAAAGACAATACGGTGCGTAAAGCGACCTATTCGGCGCTCAGTTTTGACGGTGCGGCGGACGGTATTGTCGCCACTATCGGGCTTGGTGCGACGGGCATCCCTGAGGCCGCGCTGCGTTTGGGGTATGGCAAAGGGTATCAAAGCCCGACCTCTTCGATGATGAGTTATCTCGAAAACAGTGCCGTGATGGCGGACTCCAACGTCTTTGGCGCCTTTTTGGACTTTGGCTTGGGCATTGAGGGCTCTTTGGTACAGCTTAGCGCCGTTGGTGTACAAGATGTGGTCTCCAACACACCAGACAACACGAGTATCGGTGACATGATGCTCTATACTGCCATGATCGAGCTGACCAACATTGCCCAGAGCAACGTAGACCTCTTTGCGCACTACGCGGTTTCTGTGGTGTCGCCAAACGGCGAGACGGGTTCGATGCAGATGGGTGATGGCAGCGTTTATCCCATGGGGCTGCTGCACAATACGCCGGGCAACACCGATGAAGAGCAGGGCAGCGCCTTTTGGGTTGGCACACGCTACACATTCGAGCAGCTCTCGATGCTCAATCGGCCGCGTATCGGTGTGGAGTACAACCAAGGTTCAGAGTATTGGTTTAGCTTCACTCAAGGCTCTAACGATATGGCCAACAAGCTCTCCACACGCGGCAGTGCTGTTGAAGCCTACTATATCCAGCCGATCAACCGTTATGCCAACATTCGTCTAGGAGCGCAATGGATCGATTATGAGTACACTGGCTCGGGTTTCCAGATCGGTGCGCCTATGGAAGTCGATGCCGTGGGTGCGCTTGACACCCTTACCAACGCCTATTTGTTGTTCGATCTGCGTTATTAATTCCGCCTGATGGGGCAAAAGGAGTAGGCATGTTGGGTCGTATGAAGATTCGTACCAAAATCTGGGTGATCGTCTTGTTTGGGGTGGCGGGATTG
>DZBC01000058.1 GCA_022729835.1 Sulfuricurvum sp.
ACTCAATGTCTACACTTCATACACCTACAACAACTCAGAATACTCTGAGAGCAATCCTGCTGAGGGAATCATCGAAGGCAAAAAAGTGGTCGCACAAGCCGAAAACATGTTCGCTATCGATCTTACCTACACCAATAACGGCTACCTGCTGGGCATGAACGCCAAATACACCGGCGAGCGCTTCAGCAAACTGAATAACTCCGAAAAAGCACCCGATTACACCCTCGTGGGTCTGGTTGCCGGATACAACAAAAACATCAAAGACAGCTTTATCAAGAACCTCAACGCTCAAGTCAACGTCTATAACCTGACTGATGAAGAGTATCTTGCAAGCGTGTACAACCCAGGTACTTACTACCTCGGCGCACCGCGCAACGTCACCTTTACCCTCGGCGGAAGCTTCTAAAACACCCTCTCCCCTTTGCGGGAGGGCCTTTTCTCCTAGCCTTACATGTAAGGTTTGCATAAAAGGCTGTTGATGAAAAAAACTGTTTTGCTCAGCGTGTGTATTGCCGCCATAGCCAATGATCTCTACGAAGTAACGGCAAAACCGTTGGGTGCGGCGCTGCGTAGCGAGATCGACTTTTTCGCTCCAGCCGCCTTGCAAAGCCGCGTCATGAACCTGCAGCAATCCTCCCCCTACCTCTATAGCCCCGTAAAAGAGGGGATGCAAGGGGATGCGCTGTTGCTGGGCACTGAAGGGATACGGCTCACCAACGCCCTCTTTCGAAGCGGCCCCAACCAATACTTTAGCTTCATCCCCCGCGCATTTATGCAGGGCATCGAAGAGGACGCCGCGCTTCGCAGCCTGCAAAACAACGGTATCGGCGGCGAGATCAATCAGCGTCTTGGTATCAAGCACAGCGGCATCGGGGGAAGTTACACCCACTACAACCAAGGCGCAGAGGGCTTAGGAACCTACAAAGATGCTCACTACGCCGCAGGGGTCAATGCCATAAAAACCCAAAATCACCACGACACTTTAGGTGAAGTCCCACACTCCGCGTATAACCAAAAGTCGCTCTACGCCGAAACAACCGCACTGCCATCGCACCGCATGATCGCGCTCTATAGCCAAAGCGACGATGTGGCGCGCACCGACAACTACACCCGCGACGTGCCTTATGATTATGAGCTGCAGCGATATTTACATGTAAGCGATCACTTTGCATATGGCGAGACCTCGGGCAATCTCTCCTACCAGCGTTTTGAAGAGCGTATCGACGCCAATGGTGCGCCGACCGAGTCGCTTGATGATATGTACGGCATGACCCTCTCGCACGCGCTGGGCGAATCGCTGCTGCTGAGTCTGAGTGACTATTATGAGCGCATCGCCTACAACGACGCCCACTTTAGCCACAACACCTTTAGCGCGCAAATGGCCTATCTGGATTATTTTGGCGATGTGGAAGTGCTGATCGCTTACAGCTTTGCCAACGCCTCGATCAGCGGCGATAGCGTGCATCACTTCAATGCGCACGGCGGCTCCTTTCGGGCGGGTTATGGAGGCGCCTTTGCGTCGGTGTCGCAGAGCTACCGCTTCCCCTCAATCACCAACCTCGCCACCGCCATCTTGAGCGAAAAGGGGATCGACCTGCCTAACGACGACCTCAAACATGAGCGCGCCACCACCTACGCGCTGGGCTTTGAACATGAGCAGATACGCTTCAAGCTCTACTACCGCATCCTTGATGATCTGATTTTGCGTATGCCCACAGCGCAGCAGATAGAGGGGGAGCAGGCCTATGAGACGATCAACGCCGATTCGGGCTTTGCCACCGGAGCACTTTTACATGGTAGCCAAAGCTTCGGCGCGCTACACACCTACGCCACACTCGAATACACCTATGGGGAGACCAACCGCGACTTTCTCAGCAAAATCACCCCCTTGCGCGCCACCGTGCTCGCACAATACCGCGACCTCTTCGCCCAGTACGCCTACGCCCACCAAGGGGTGCATCTGAGCCAATCCGATCAAAAGGACGTGCGCATCGTCGGCCACAATGAGGGCTACAGCATTGTTGATCTGGGCTATCGCTTCAAGGAGGGAGCGCACGCGGCCAGAGTGTTGCTGCACAACCTTTTTGACGCTGAAGGTCGGGTGATGGCCAGCTCCGTCGATCTGCCGGGTCGCTCCTTTAGCCTCTCGTACATGTACACATTTTAAGGAGATTTCATGCACTTTTTACTCACCTTGCTGCTGGGCCTTTCGCTCTTTGCCCAAACCCCGTTGCCCACCAACGCCTTCATCACCCCCGAAGCGGCCAAAGGAGCGCACTTTAGCCAGCTCGATCCCAAGCTCAGCCATCTTCCAGAGTTTCGCGCCGGTCAGGCGGTCGCAACGGCGCTGAGTCCCGATGAGCGCACCTTGCTGGTGCTCACCAGCGGCTACAACCGCATCAATACGCCAGAAGGCGCCATCGACGTCAACGCCTCTAGCGAATATATCTTTGTCTTTGACCTAAGCGCCGCCCCCGCACGCCAGACGCAGGTACTCAAAGTGCCCAACACCTTTTATGGCATAGCGTGGCATCCCAGCGGAGCGCACTTCTATGCCAGCGGCGGGGTGGACGATTGTCTTTATCGCTACATTCAGGCCAAAGGCGTATGGACGCTCGATCAAACACTCGCACTGGGCCACAATGAGGGCCTGGGTATCGATATGAAACCGATGGCCGCCGAGATCGCCATCAACGCACAAGGCACCCTCGCCGCCATCACCAATATGATGAACGACTCGGTAAGTTTGATTGATCTTAAAAGCTTCACCGTGCTCGATGAGCAAGACTTGCGCCCAGGCAAACAAAACAGCGCCATGCGTGGCGTTGCCGGAGGGGAATACCCCTTTGGCGCTGCTTTTGTAGGGGACAAACTCTACGTTGCCTCCATGCGTGACAACGAAATCGTTCTCTTACATGTAAAGCAAAACCGCTTACATGTAAGCGCGCGCATCCCCTCACCCAGCCAACCCACCAGACTGCTCGCACACGGCCATGAGCTTTTTATTGCCCAAAGCCGCAGCGACACCATCGGCGTCATCGACACCCGCAGCGATACCATGATCGGCACTTTTAGCGCGACCGCCCCACACCATCTGCTCACTCAAAGCCATCTCAAAGGCGCCAACCCCAACGCCATGGCACTCTCCAAAGACGCCAACACCCTCTATGTCACCAACGGCGGTATCAATGCCGTCGCACTGATTGATCTGCGGCGTGAACACGGGCGCGTTTATGGCGACGTGCGCGGCTTGATCCCCACCGGATGGTACCCCACTGATCTGAGCCTACGTAATGATCGGCTCTATGTGATCAACGCCAAAAGCCCCTCAGGTCCCAATGTCGGCGATTGCCGCGACAATCTGCGCACCGATGAGAATGCCAGCCTTACATGTAAAGCCAAAAATCTCTACACGTGGCAGACCAAAAAGGCAGGCTTTTTGGAGTTCACACTACCCGATCAGCGCGAACTTGAACGCCTCAGCAATATCGTCGCGCGCAACAACGGCTTTATCCAAAGCGAAGCCCAAAAAAAGGCGCAGGCAACCATGAGCTTTTTACGCTCCAAAATCGAACATGTGATCTATGTCGTCAAAGAGAACCGCAGCTACGACCAAGTCCACGGCGCGATGGAGATCGGCGATGGCGACGCGTCGCTCTCTCTCTTTCCTGAGCCCATCACCCCCAACCACCACGCCCTTGCCCGAAACTTTGTCCTTTTTGACAACTTTCTTGACAGCGGCTCTTCAAGCAATGACGGCTGGGTCTGGACGACCGCCGCCCACACCACCGAATACACCGAAAAAAACATCGCCATCCACTACGCCAGTCGCGGTCTTAGCTATGACAACGAAGGGCAAAACCGCAACATCAATCTGGGCCTCGCCGATCCGCTCGAGCGTGCCAAAGAGGATGTGCGCGCGCCCAAAGACCCCGATCTTCTACCGGGCATCGCCGACGTGGCCGCCCCCGATGGCCCAAACAACGCGCCAAATGCCGGCTACATCTGGGACGCAGCGCTACGCGCAGGGCTGGAAGTGCGTAACTACGGCTTTTATGTTGATGAAGAGCGCTATTACCTCGATCCCGCTCACCCCTCGTTTGTGCGCCTGCATCCGCGCCCCTATGAGGCCAACATAACCCAAGCCTACCCCAATAAAGCCTCTTTGCGCGACGTCACCGACCCCTACTTTCGCGGCTACGATATGAAATACCCCGATTTGTGGCGTTTTCATGAGTGGAAGCGGGAGTTTGAGGGCTTTGTAAAGGCGGGCCAATTGCCGCACCTGATGCTGGTGCGCTTCCCGCACGATCACTTCGGCGCTTTTGGAGCGGCCGTCGCGGGGGTCAACACACCGCTAACCCAAATGGCCGACAACGACTACGCTACGGGGCTACTCGTCGAAGCCATTGCCAAAAGCCCCTTTGCGCACAACACCCTGATCTTTATCATCGAAGATGACGCGCAAGACGGCGCCGATCATGTGGACAGCCACCGTAGCATCGCTTACATCGTGGGACCCTACGTCAAGCAAGGCGCGGTGGTCAATACCCGCTACACGACGGTAAGTATGCTGCGCACCATCGAAGAGGTGCTGGGCTTGCAACCGCTGGGGCTCAATGACGCGATGGCACTACCGATGAGCGAAGCATTTGATCCCAAGCAGAAAGAGTGGCGCTATCAAGCGCTCATCCCCGACGTGCTTTATCATACCGATCTTGAGCTGCCCAAACGCACCCGCACCACCCCGCTACTGCCAAAAGACCATGACTACCGCTACTGGGAGCGGGCAATGGAAGCTCAGGACTTCAACACCGAAGACAACCTCGATGCCAAAGCCTTCAACCAAGCGCTCTGGAAGGGGCTCAAAAACGAGCCGCTCCCCCAACAACTTCAAGGAGAATAGATGAAAACCCTCTTACATGTAAGCCTTCTGGCGCTGTGGCTACCGATACAGGCTATTGAAACCATCGCCTTTGGCTCTTGTGCCAACCAGTACCATGAGCAGCCGATCTGGCATAGCATTGCCAAGCATAAGCCTGAACTGATGATCATGCTCGGCGACAACGTCTATGCCGACGTCGAAGATACGTGGATCGAAGAGGCCCGCACCAAAGGGCGCTCCGATGCTCTGGATGCCCAAGTGAAGCGCCATATTCAAGCGCAATACGACGCGCTCTCAGAGAACAAGGGCTTTAAAGCACTGCGCGCGCAGATCCCCTTTGTCGCGACATGGGACGACCACGATTTTGGCAAAGACGATAGGGGCAGCGATTTTCCCTTTATCGACCTCTCTAGAGAAATATTTCTCGATTTTTGGCAAGAGGGCGCAGATTCGCCGCGCCGAAACCAAAAAGAGGGCATTTACAGTGCTTACATGTACGGCGATGTGGGCAAGCGCGTACAGGTAATCTTGCTTGATTCACGCACCCTGCGTAGCGCTCAGTTTCCTGTAGACAAAGCGACCTACGAAGAGCGCCAAAAGCGCAATATGGGCCCCTACCTTGCCAATCCAGACGCCAAAGCGCAGATGCTAGGAGCAGAGCAATGGAGCTGGCTAGAGGCGCAACTGCGCCAAAACGCCGATCTGCGCATCATCGGCTTTTCGATCCAGTTTCTCGCGGATTTCACGGGTTGGGAGAGCTGGGCCAACTTCCCCAAAGAGCGCGAACGCTTACTCTCGCTGATCGCCAAAACCCGCGCCGAACACATCATAATGCTCAGCGGTGATACCCACTGGGCGGAGCTAAGCCACCTCAGTGATCCGCGCAGCTACGGCTTTTGGGAGCTCACCTCCAGCGGGCTTAGCGAAGAGTGGAGCAACGTATCTCCCAACCAAAATCGTATCGGCGCACCCTACGCCAAAGCCAATTTCGGTTTGATCCGCATTGACTGGGAGGCGCGCGCACTCGCACTGGAGATCCGAAATGAGGCCGATGAAGTGATCATCACCCAGAAGATCCCCTTTGAGACAATGGAGTTTTGAGTCTCTTTGGCTTAGTCAGGCAAACCGCTCTTCTAAGCCGGCTTCACTATAATCTCAAAAAATTTTCGCGCAAAAAGGAGTTTGGTGAGGCATGGATTTTTGGCGCTTGCGCTCTCTATGACGATCACCTCAGGGCAGGCTGAATCCTCATGCTACTCCATCGAACTTTGGAGCGTTCCCATCAACCAACATGCCGATAATCCGCACATCGAAGGTTGCGCGCTTTTGCAGATCGGCACCCATCAAGCCCTGCGCTGCGGCTGTTTTGAAACCCTATCCGAAGCAAAACAATCACTGCTCTTCTTCCAGCCACGCTTTGCAGGCGCAGCCCTATGCAAGACCCTGCGTTCACGTTTCAATGAGCACCATGCGCCTGTGAATCTGCCGACACAGCCCAAACCGAGTCCGACCGATTTTGCACTTCCGCAACGCCATTTGCTCGCCGATGCCTTACATGTAAGCGAGCGTAATACACCCAAAAGCAGCGAAACAGCACCACAACACCATCCGTTTGAAATTGCTCCGGTTGATCCGCCGCAATGGTATGACGCCCTCTTTGTAGAAGGAGCGTACCTTCAACAATTCAACGGCACCTACGCAACACGCCAATACACGGACTACGAATACACCATGACCTTGGGACTCGACCTCTTCAAAGGCGGTCTTCAAGAGCTGAAAAAAAATCGCTTACGCACCCAGACCCAAAGTGAATACGCGCGATACCAAGAGATGGCGCAGTTTGGAACCTATCGACAAGAGCTGTATTTAACAGACATCGAACATCTACGCAATCGCGTGGAAGCATCTTACGCAACCGCGATGAACGCCCTACTCGACGAAACCCTCAAAACAATGCATCTGCAACTTTCACAGCTCTTGATCACCCGTTTTGAAGTCTCACAAAAAGAGCGAGACCATGCCCACTTCAAGGCATTAAAAGAACTTTATGATCTCCATCAAGAGCAAAACGCTTCCTTTCCTGCGTGGATCGAAACAATCGAACAAGCGCATCTGCTCGATAAGACCATACTTGAACAACGTATCTCCCAACTCCATGTAGCGCTTCTGGGCGAAGAGGCCAAAATCCGTCTCTTGAGCCTTGAAACTTCCTATTTAGACTATGTCGATATGCAGCTCCACCTGACCCACCGTAGTGTCGATGAAGTCGGGAGCTACGACGCCGTAGGCTTCAAAGCCAAACTCCCCCTGACGTTTCAAAGGCACGCCGAAACCAACCGATACACGGCACTCCAAAAGATGACCGCGACGGCTCAAAAGGAGCGCACCGAAGCCTTATTGCGGCTGCAACTCGCAGAGGCAATGGATTTATTTGAAAAAAGTCGCCATAAAATCATGATCGCCAAAGAGCAAATTCTGTGGCTCGATCAAGCCTACGGTGATCTTCAAACGGTGCACCAAAACACCATTGCCCATCTGTCCTTTAGTCCGTTTAACAAGGCTTACGATCTGGCGGCCCAGCGTCTGAGCTTTGAGCGAGAACTCTACATGCAACGACTCTCCATGCTTGCTTCATTGGTGCATATCGCCCATTTGACCCAGACCGAAGAGCCAACATCGCTCTTGATACACTAAAGGATCATTGTGTCAACGTTTTCCATCAACAGCCAAAGAAAAACCCATCGAATCACCATCCCCATTCAGGCCATTTTTGAAGGACGCATATACGCGGTACAAGATTGGTCAACACAAGGCTTCTCACTCAAGACAGACGACCTCTCATGCACCGGCAATCATGATCCCCAGCACCCTTACTCTATCGCGCTGATCTTACCATCAGGCAAAGCCTCCATTACGCTTCATGGCGAAGCACGCATCAAAAGCTGCCGCATCGGGGTCTACGGTTTTGAAATTGTCCAAATGGAAGAGAAAAATCGCCGTGTGCTTCGGCACTATGCCACACTCGCGATCGAAGGAGGCATCGAAGCCATCGACATGATTACCGGCAACCTCTTTTTGACCAATGTCCAAAGTCCGCTCAAAGAGCCCATTGCCTTCACGGACAAAGAGTATACAGAGGTCAATCGTAGCTTTCGCAGAAGGCTGCTGCGCACTTCGATATTGGCCTTTTTATTTGTCGCCTTCGTCGGCGTGACTCTGCTATACAACCTTCTGCTAGAACACCATACCACCGCTACCGTATACGGCAACGCCAGCCTCTATACAGCACCGCACGAAGGGCAAATCAAACAAGTACATGTACATACCGGTGCGCTGGTGCCACAAGGCACACTACTCTTTTCAATGGACTCCGCGCAAGAACAAGCACGGTTGCATCAATTGACCTTACAACACGAACTTCTGCTACAGCAGCATCAAGAAACACAGACGCAAATCTCCCTACTACAACAAAGCGCCCTACAGCAAGCAAGCCGAATAGAGCGGCTTCAAAAAGTAGAACAAGCACAATACGTCAAGATGCTTCCACTGCAAGAAGAGGCTTATGTGCGTGCCAAAAAGCTCTTGAGTGTGCAGATGATCACCCTTGAACAGTTTGCACACATCGAAAACGATTATCTGGCCTTTAAACAAAATTACGATGATCTAATGGTGCATCAAAACAGCAACTCAAAAATACAAATACTCGCCGAACAGACGATCCAGAAAAGTGAAGACCTTCTTTTATCATTACAACAAACTGCGCTCAAATCGGCACAAGAGCTCCATGACATTGAGCAAGAGCGGTACGTACTCAACCAAAAAATCGCCACATCCGAAATACGGGCCCACCACGCAGGCATCGTACACTCTATTCTTCACAAACCAGATGAGTATCTGCACTACGCCCAAAAGGTGATGACCCTTCAAACAGACGAGCAGCCCTATCTACTTGCCAATCTAGAGATCGAGCACGCCGCAAACATTTCGGTAGGAACGCCTTGTCTGTTGTACAGCAGTCGAACAGGGCGCAAATATGCAGGACGCATAACAGGTGTCGGCTACGCGCTTGCCGACGAGCGCAACAACAGCCCTACGGAGCTCAAAGCATTTGACACCCCTATTCGTGTCGAGTTTGAAACGCCTGTTACCGATCTACTCTTCAACGAACGCCTCGATCTTTACATTCTGTCACAAAACACGCTGGCCAAAGCTGCGCAAAAATTGATCCCATGGGCCTTATGATATGATCAAGCGGTTCGGAAGAAAAGAGGCCATAAGATCGCTTATACGCCCCATTTTGATCTATACACCGATCTCTTTTGCCCTTCTATGGCTCTTTCATCCCTATCTCTTGACCCTCAAAGGAGGCACACTTTTTGGCATCGCTGTCATTGGCTTTTGGCGCTATGGCTTGGCTGTCGTACACTACGTCCGGGCGCTTTGGTATCGCTTACGGCACTACCCTTCCTACCTCTTGGAGATAGAGAAACTCGACATAGAACATCGCTTTCCCCATACCATCTACTTCGTGATTCCTTCCTACAAAGAGGAGCCGTGGATCAGCACTGAAATTTTTCAGGCACTGCTCAATGATCTTTCACTGCTTCCTTGCCGCGCCGTATTGATCGTCTCTACCGGCTCTGATCGTGATGACGCCGTCATTTCAGATATTTACAACGCTACATGCCGCCAAGAGCGCACCAAAATCATCTTTCAAAGGCAAACACAAGGCAAGCGCATCGCTATGGGGCACGCCCTGCGTACCCTCTCACGTGAATATCACAAAACAGATCATGCAGGCGATAGCGTTACGGTCTTTATGGATGGAGACAGCTATCTACCACTTGGAACGATGGCCGCCTCACTTCCCTTTTTCAAAATCAACCCCACACTCGGCGCCTTAACCACCAACGAAATTGCTTACATCGATTCACGCTCTAGGTGGTACAAAGACTGGTTCAACCTGAAATTTGCCCAACGCCATATCCATTTCCAATCTCAATCACTCTCTAAACGTGTCATGACACTAACGGGACGTTTTTCACTTTTTCGCACCTCTATCGTCATAGAAGAGGCATTTATCTCGCTGATCGAAAACGACACCATCGTCGATCCCAACTATGGAAAATTCAGATTTCTGATGGGAGACGATAAAAGCTCATGGTATTATCTGATGAAGCAGGGCTGGGAGATGCTCTATCTGCCCAATGTGCTAATCTATTCACTCGAAAGCCGCGACGGCGATTTTTTTGAACTGAGCAATTCACTCCCCTATCGTTGGTACGGCAACACCTTGCGCAACAACGCCCGCGCACAAAAACTACGAGGTCAACCTCTGTTTATCCGTTATCTGCTTTTTGATCAGATCGCCTTGATGTGGACCTCTCTCGTTGGCATCGGCGCGACGCTGATACTGAGC
>DZBC01000059.1 GCA_022729835.1 Sulfuricurvum sp.
ATGGGTGGCCGGATCAAAACGTCACGGGTGGCCGGATGGGTGCGTTTTTTGCAAATTGCTTTTTGCTGCAATTACAGTACCGTTGTTATTATCAGCTGACATAGACAATAAGCTTTCTGTTGCTGGGTTGATAAATGGAGGTCTTGGTGTTGACATCAATTATGATTTAGATGACAAGTCTAGATTGAGTGCAGGTATTTTGGCTCAAGGGCATAAGCATCAAGATACCTTAGAAATTGGTGTCGGTTACATTGCCGTTTTGGAGCAGGGAGCAAAATATGAAGTGTACGCAGAACCTTCTTTTAGCATAGGTTATATTAAAACTGATGGTGGTGGCAATAGTACTTATTTATCCCCAGGTGTAGGGTTGGGTGTTGAATATTATTTAGCTCCTAAAAAGTTTTCTCTTGGGATGTTACTGAGTGCTTCAGCTAATTTTGGTGACCTTGATGAATATGCTGCAGGTTCAGTTGGGGCATATGCTCGATACCACTTTTAATAGGAAATCAAAATGAAATCAACATCCTCTATAGCATTTTTAGTACTCTTACTAACAAGTAATGTTTATGCAGAAGACACTCTTTCCAATCTCAGTATCGCAGGAAGCTTTTACTCTGGTACTGCGACAATGCGTGTTCATAATACTGAAGATACCCGTATCGCCATTGGCATGAATTTATATGGTTATTCTGATGACTTCGATAGTCAAACAAGACTGGGAATTTCAGGATCTTATGAAATTGGTCTGGAACGAACAAAAGATGTTTTCGCATACGTCTATCCAAGAGTAGGATTTGCTACAGCTTCTGCTGTTTCAGATGATTCATATTTCGAAGCTTCTGTTGGGCTTGGTGCAGAGTATTACTTACTCACAAACAAAATAGCACTTGGGATAGACTTCAATGCTGGCTATCAATTCTCAGATTTGGCAACATATGCAATAACAACTGAAGGGTATCTTTTATATCGCTTTTAGTGTGTCGCGAAGATATATGTACGTATAAAACTCTTCTATACACAATAGAATTGACTTTTTTCTGGAGTATTTTGTCAATCCTATTGATGACACTTCTTGTCTGGCGATCTCACAGGCCTTCGCCATTTTTTGATGGTCAATAAAAATCAAATACAAGGAAAAGAACAATGGCAACAGCATCAGGAACGGAAATAGTAATCATCGGTGCCATCGCCGCAGTTTTGGGCGTTTGGCTTCGGAGTCACATCAAAAAAATGACGAAGCGCTATAATGATCACGGATTGCATCATCACCACGGCGACTATGGCTTCAAACGTGAGAACGGAAAAGTCAATTTGATGAAGTTCTCAGGCAAAGAAATTGTCTTCGATAGCCCGATTCGGCATGTTTCATTTGCTGATCGGCAGAAGCTCGGCATTACGAACGATGTCAAGAACATGAAGCACATTGCGATCGATCTCGAAAATGGTTTGCAGATTGGGATTGATGTTGCTCCTATCGAAGTAGATGCCATCATGAAGGCCGTGGCTTAGTCGTTCGAATCTCGAACGACTCCCCCCCTCACACCTGAAAAATCGAACTCAAAAAACTGAAGAGAAAATCCCCGATTTGACCGACAAGCGGATAAAAATACAGAAAATACAGTGGCAATATCACAATTTACTCTTACATGTAACCCCACCCACGAACTCAAACCGCTACTCCTTTCGCCCCTAACAATAAGCCTGACCAATCCCTTCTATCAGCAGCCCACGCTCAAGGATTTGGCCGCACCCGCCTCAAGCTCCAGCAAAAACCGTTTGATCTGTACGCCGCCGCTGTAGCCGCCGAGGCTGCCATCATGAGCAATGACGCGGTGGCAGGGGATGAGGATCATGATGGGGTTGCGGCCGTTGGCGTTGGCGCAGGCACGCAGTGCGCTGGGGCGGCCCATCAGCGCGGCTTGGGTTTTGTAGCTGATCGTTTCGCCGTAGGGGATCTCTTGCAAGACGCGCCACGCTACCTGCGCAAAGGCGCTGCCCTGCGGTGCGAGCGGTAGCGTGAAGTTGCGGCGCTTACATGTAAAGTATTCGCCAAGCTCACGCTCAAGCTGTAGCAGCAGGGGATGATTACTCATTACATGTAAGGAGCCACCATGCCAATCAAGCGCGGTGATGGCTACGCCGTCGGTGCAAGCATAAAGCAGGCCGATAGGCGTAGCGATGGTGCAGGTCATGGCGTCGAGACGAGGTGGGCGCTGTAGGCTTCGATGGTGGCGGTAAAGCGCCCCTGCTTGATCTGCACCGCTTGCTGTGTGCGGACGGTTTCAAGCGCTTTTTGTGGGGCGTCGGATGTGTGCGCGAGGAAGCCCTCTTTGCGGCTCAGTTCGAGCGGCAGAGCGTTTTTGGGCGCGAAACGCTCCAGCGTTGCCGCAGAGGTGAGGGCGTCTGCGAAGAAGCCTTCATAGGTGAACGATGTGTTGGTGTCGTTGACCACCAGCAAGAAGTGGCGACCCTCTAGTATCGCACCCTGAGCCAAGACCCCCTCATCCACGCGCTGTATATTCTCTTTGCACCCCTGCGCACCGCACAGGCGCGTCTTTAGCCGCTGCGCACCCTTGAGCCGCGAGGCGACATAGAAACTCCAATAGGCGGGGTTAATGGTGATGCGGTCGTACCCTTCGACAATGCTCAGCAATGACATCGAGGTGCCCGGAGCGGAGTAGTAGAAGAGCTTATCGATATCAAGCGACTCCTCTTGAGAAAGCAGCATCAAGCCCAGCGAGAAGCTGAAGGATTTGGGTAGGGTATAGGTCTGTGTGCCGCACTCCTGCCCCAGGCCGATGTTCCACTCGGTGATGTGCATCGGTTTGAGCGCAAAGCCGTGTGCGTTGATCTGAGTGCGCAGCGCCTGTGCCCATGAGAGATAGTCGCTTAGCGGTGTGCTTTCGCAGTCACCATAGTAGTGCGCGGAATAGAAATCAAGCTGTGGCGTCTCGACTTTGTCAAACCACTCGGTGACAAAAGTTCGGTTTGCTTCGAGGTGATTGACGATATTGTCGGTAAAGCCGCTACCGCCGATGGCGTAGGGCGAAGTACTCAAATGATCGATGAGGGTGTTAGAGAAATCAAAAAAGGTGACAGAGGAGCCTTGCCAGAACATACCATCGGGTTCGTTGTGGATCTCCACCGCGCTGATGGGCACCATGGCGGCGTAGTGATCATAGATAACCTTGGCTGCGTAAGCGTAATCGGAGGCATTTGAGACATCGTTGATACCGTTGTAGCTGTCGCCAAGCCGTAGATAGAGGCTCGCGCCGACCTCTTCGATATACCCCACATGGCGGTCGGCTTCGCTAAAGTCATAGTTGTCAAGCGAGGTGACGTCACCCTCGGCGCTCCAGAGCATACGAAATGGCCCGTCGCCTCTGTAGGTGCAGCCATCAACCTCCTGTTTGCTGTTGAGTTCGACGACTTTGTCGGCGGTGAAGATTTTGCAGATATCGATGCGGTCGTCGTGCATCCGCACCTCATCAATCCCTGCAAAACGGTAGAGGTCGCGGCCATCGATCAAAGAGCTGTTTGCATCCTTGCCTTGAGCAAAAATTGGCGATTTATTCACGCCGGTGAAGCTACGGTAGGACCCGAGGCTTTGCGTCGTGTCGATATCGATGCGCAGAGACGCGGCGGGAGCGCTTGAGCTGCTAGAGTGGCTTGACACAGGGGGGATGTCGGGGCTGCTGGAGCTTTGCGGAGGGACGATGGCGGGGGAGCTACTCGATGAGACGGAGTTGGCGGAATCGGAAGGGCTAAGCGAGCTGGCGGCAATGGAAGAGCTGGCGGAGGCGGTCGAGTTTTGAGTATCCGAGCTGCCACCCGAACCTCCTCCGCCGCATCCAAAAAACACCAAAGCCGCAGCGGCAACAAGATATCGATACATGATTACTCCTTTAGTTTGGGTTACACAGCGGCGAGCCGCTGGGGTAGGGTACTTTGCCCGAGGGTACACACAGTGCCGTGCGCTCAAGGTGTACCTCCTGATCATCGAAGAAGATATGCGGTCTAAAGGCTTCGAGCACACGACTCTTCTCCACGCCGCCGAGGAAAAAAGCCTCATCGACGTAGACGCCCCATTCGCGCAGGGTCTTGATGACGCGCAGATCGGCGGGGGCGTTGCGGGCTGTGACGATGGCGATGCGCACCGGAGAGTACTCCACCCGAAGCGGCAATCTATCTTGGAGTCTGGAGAGTTTTTTGAGCAGGGTTGCGTAGGGGCCTTCGCCCAGCGGCACGTTTTGGGCGGCATCTTCTGCGGCATGAAAAGCGCTTAGTCCTTGCTCTTTGTAGAGCAGTTCGCTGTGCTCGTCAAAGAGCACCGCATCCCCGTCAAAAGCGATGCGCACTTGACCTTCGGGGATGGGCGCGGTAGCACTCGGCGGCGCTTTGAGCACGGCGCCCGCGCAGATGCGGCTGTCGATCACGCGCTGCGCATCGGCGGCATCGGTGGTGAGAAAAAGATCCACGTCAAAAGCCCCTAGATAATCCACCACGCTCTCTCCGGCGGTAAAGGCCGAGCGGGTGATGGGAAGCTGTCGCGCGCGGATGGTGTGCAGTACCCGTAGGCCCGTCTCAGGGCTGTTGCGCGACATCACCACCACCTCCACCAGCGGCGATTCACCGCTTTTTTGGAAGCGGTTAAGTCCCAGCAGCGCCTCTATGAGCGCGTAGCCTGTCCCCGCAGAGAGGGTGTCGTGTTCGTGCTTTAGCATGTAGGCGCGGTAAGCTTCAATGGCGGTGTCGGGGTCGCGTGCGAAGTGCTCCTGAAAACGCCTGTCGGCTTCGCCGAGGTCAAAGAGCGCCGTAGCGCTGATGCCCACTACAAGGGTATCGGAGAGATCGAGCGGCATGTTGTCTCCTTGTGTTTTTGTTTGGCTCAATACTCAAACATGCGCATCAGCATATCCGAAATGTTTTTCGACGTTTTTGGATCGACTTTGCCGATTTTTTTGATCAATCTGCTTTTGTCAACGGCCCTGATCTGATCAAGCAGCACCAAACCGCTTTTGTCTTCAAAAACGATGTTTGGGCGAAAGATGAACGCAAACCCCTTGCTGGTTATCGGAGCGACAATGACGGTTTGTAGCGCAAGCATCTCGTTGGGGGAGATGACGATACACGGACGTGTTTTTTGAATCTCAGAACCGATCGTCGGGTTTAATGCGACTAGATAAATGTCAAATCTCTCGATATCAGCTACCACTGGGCATCATCCAGATCGCTGTCATCGAGTAAATCGCGCAAAAGGGCTTCGTCGTCATGGCCCTGTGCATGGAGGATATTCTTGATATTATCTTCCCAATCTTTTCTGCTCGATGGATGCAACGGTTTGATGAGTAGGCCATTTTCTAAAACTTCAAATTCCAATGTGGCATTTTCGAGATGTGCCTGCTTGATGATGGCTTTTGGGAGTCGGATTCCCTGAGAATTTCCGATTTTTATTAAAGAGGTCATGGGCAAATCCTTTGATGCTGTGTAATTATATTGTTATTACTATGGGGTGTCAATAGTTTAAACCATCGCGCGGTAGCCCGACTTGGCGCTACAATGCCATGCTTACATGTAAGGAGGTATTTTATGGATTGGCAACAGACCTACGCCGCGCTGTGGCGGCCCAAAAGCTCACGACTCAAGAGCGTTAGCGCGCTCGATCCGATCCGCTTTGACGATCTCATCGGCATCGAGCGCCAGAAGGCCGCTTTTATCGAAAATACCGAGCGCTTCCTCCATGAACACCCCAGCAACAACGTCCTGCTGTGGGGCGCACGCGGCACGGGCAAATCGTCGCTGATCAAGGCGGCGCTCAACGCCTACGCCCCCTTGGGGCTGCGCGTGGTGGAGATCGATCGCGACGATCTGGATGATCTCATCGAGATCGCCGACCTGCTACGCGAGGAGCCCTACCGCTTTATCGTCTTTTGCGATGACCTTTCGTTCGAGCAGGGCGAGCGCGGCTACAAGGGGCTCAAGCGGATTTTGGAAGGCTCCATCGAGATGCCGCCGTCCAACATGCGCATCTACGCCACCTCCAACCGCCGCCACCTTATCAGCGAATACCACGCCGACAACATCGGCACGCGCGTCGGCGATAACGGCGAGATCCACTACGGCGACAGCGTGGAGGAGAAGATCGCCCTCTCGGATCGTTTCGGGCTGTGGCTGTCGTTTTACAACGGAGATCAGGCGGAGTATTTGCGGCTGGTAGATCACTACTTCAAAGGCTACGACGGCGATATCGACGAACTGCACCGCGCCGCCTTGCGCTTTGCGCAAAGTCGCGCGAGCAAGAGCGCACGCACGGCCAAACAGTTTTATAACAGCGGTTACATGTAAGGAGAAAAGATGGTTTCGGTTAAATACCTGCATCAGGTGCAGGCACTGCTGCTTTCGGGCTTTATGAGCCTGATCATGTCAGGAGCGATCAGCTTCATCAATCTAGGCTGGATCGACGGATTTTTGGGTCTTTGGCTCCATGCGTGGCTGATCGCATGGGCCATCGCCTTTCCTGCCATTTTGCTCGTCTTTCCCATCGCGCGAAAGCTGGCGATGAAGATCGCTTCGCGGCATTAAAATGGGCTACAAGGAGATTGAGAGTCGTTTTTCTAGAAATATCGATCAGTTTGATCTTGAGCATGTAGATTCGTTTGCAGCTCTTTTTGTATCAGAATATGAGTATGAAAAACATCTATCAAAACGAGTTGCACTTGGGCATGTGCGTGATACGGCAGATTATGCAATAAAGACTTTTTTGGCGCTAGAAAAGAGCACGTCGTCGTATTGGGAGCATTATAAATCTTTCGACACTTGGGATCGTATCATTTATGACGCAAGCAGCAAGTGGGTCGTAATTGTCTCTGAATATGGTAAGATCATCACAAGCTACTCTATGCACGAATCAATAGGCGCACTTATAAGCAAGCGCCAAAAGCTGAGCGACAAAATTTCAATGAAAGGAGAAGGAGATGAACTTCGAACAAAGGCTACAGCAATACGAAATAGACTTGAAATTCTTTACAAAAGATGACCGAGAGGCAGACATCATGGTAATCAACCGCGAAAAGTTGCAAGAGATGATCAGTGAGGCTACAAAAGATCAACTTGATCGGTTAAGTAGCGCCGACAAAAAAGCGGTTCTTTTGTATGAAGAGAATAAAAATGCTAAAACCGAAGCCCTTTTCTTTCTTGAGGAGATAGTATTGCTTGGGCAGCGTGCTATTGCGGCCTAAGCGCTTAAGCAACAAAATTGTGTGTTACTGCACCAACCGACATACCAACTGAAGTTTAGTTACAGCCCCCCATCTCACTCGGTCTGGCTATAATCCCACCTGACGAAGAAACACCGCCAGCCATGTTATAGCCCCCCATCTCACTCGGTCTGGCTATAATATGACAATCAAAAGTACCACCTACAGTTTTGTTATAGCCCCCCATCTCACTCGGTCTGGCTATAATGAGCTAGAAATGAACACAAAGCGCCAGCTTGTTATAGCCCCCCATCTCACTCGGTCTGGCTATAATGTGCCATAGGGAGTAACGATCAATCTATCTGTTATAGCCCCCCATCTCACTCGGTCTGGCTATAATAGATGAAACTGTAACTGTGGTGCCGTTTGTGTTATAGCCCCCCATCTCACTCGGTCTGGCTATAATCTTAAAAAGAAATATATTACAAGCAGACGGGTTATAGCCCCCCATCTCACTCGGTCTGGCTATAATATCTTTCCCCACAAACCCCTATTTTAGGGGTTTGTGGGGAAAATTTTCACAAAAAAATCAGAACAGAAGCAACTGTTTTGAGCCGATTTTCTCCTCTTTTTTGTCTTCTCCGATCAATATTTTCATCCGTTCATACTGCGTATTGGTGATTGTCATCGCGCGGATATTGCCTTTTGGCGGCAGATGTGTTTCCAAATGTGACATATACCGCTCCGCCATATCCTGACCTTTGCAGATGCGGCAATAGACGGAAAACTGCAGCATGTCATACCCCTCTTTGAGCAGAAATTTGCGAAATTTCGTATACTCCTTACGCTCTTTTTTGGTTTTGGTCGGTAGGTCAAAGAGCACCAAGAGACGCATAAAGCGCACCGCCGTCATACAAAACGCACCGTCTCGATGAGTGCAGGATTGTTTTCGCGCGTTGCTTGCAGAAGCGATTCCGCCGTGCGCTCGCAGGCGTAGTTTAGTCCGGTTTCGATGGAAGCGATACGGCACGGTTCAACCACCAGCTCCAAAAGCCGTATTTTGTAGCGCATGTCCAGATGCAGCGGGAGTTCATCGCCGTCATCATCAAGCAGCTCGCGCACCACGCGATCGACAAAAGGACGAAACGGCTCGATCATGTCATCGGCCAGATTAAAAGCGTTGAGTTCACTGCGGTGAAATAGCCCGAAAGCGGGCAAAAAACCCACCCCCACAAGTGCGCGCGCCACCATACCGCGTACGATGGCGTAGCCGTAGTTGAGCGCGCTATTGCGGATGTCGTTTTCATACGGTTCACGCGCAAAGGCTTCAAAGAGGGCGCTCCAATAGGCGCGTGCGGCTTGGGCTTCGACATTGGTTTTATCGCCCGAAGTAATGTAGCCCCTTAGTGCCTCCAGATGCTTACATGTAAGATCATCTCGGTTACGAATCACCTCGGACTGGTTGCGCACTTTGGCATCGACAATGCGCTGCCAGCAGCGCTTTTTAAAGGGTTCGCTCCATGTGGCTTGCATCCGTGCCACTGCGGCTTGTCGGCTGTGAGCGTGAAAAGGGAGCAGGATGCTTGAGGGCATGTGCTTCTCATCGCACACAAACACCGCCGCACCGCACGCGCCCAGCGCATCGATGAGCGGCGTCGTAAGGGTGCATTGGCGCGATTCGATCACCACGCAAGCCAGATCGTTTAGGGGGATGGCATACTCTTCGCCGTTGTCGAGAATTAGCGAATCATGGCGCAGACTGAGCCGCGCGGCTTGGCTTACATGTAAGGTGCGCCAGCCCATGCACTACTCCTGCTTCAGCCGTTTACTGCGCTCTTGGACGATGGTGCCCAGACGCTTTTCGCTTTTGACCTCATGGTAGAAGCCGAGTGGATCGATGGTGTATTTTTTGATGTACTCAGCAGTTTTGGAGCCGATACCGCTGTTTTCTGCATCGGAGTCGATACGACGTACCGTTATGCCTGCCGTACCGCTATGCACCCCTCGAAAATAGCCGAAAAACTCAGGTTTATTTTTTACCTTGACGGCTACTAAGTCGTCCTTGTGCAGTGAAAAGAGAAATTGATAGCTTTCATCCATCTCAATCCACGGCTTACCCTTGCCTTGCATAATCGCAAAATTGGGCAGTGCGGCTTTGGCAAAATCCGCCACATAGATCGGTACCAGATAGAATTTGACCTCTTTGACAAACACATCGACTCTGGGCATATCACCGTTGTCGCACATGCCGCGTCCGCCGTTGATCGCCACGCCCCTGCCTTGGTAGATTTTGGGGCTTTGGATGGTCTCTTTGTGTGCTTGACCCGTCACGCTCGCTCTAGGAGGCCGACTCACCAAAAGTCGTTTGATCGTTTTAGACTCGCCCTCTTTGGTCGTTACATGTAAGCTTTGCTCTAGTTGCATCGCCGCCTCAAGCGCTTGGACAAAATTGCCCATCGGCGGTGCAAATAGTGGGCGCTCCTTCTCAAAGCGCGTCTCTTTGGCATGGTAGTAGTTGCTCAGACGCTGCACCATCGACTGCGTGCTAAAGGCGATCAGCACCGCGTCGGCCGCATGGTGGGTGAGGTCTTCGTCGCGGTTTTTACGCTCCAAGCCCCACTGATAACGTAGCGCCGAAGTGAGCTTGCCGCTACGCACGGCGATGCGTTTTTTGTTGTCCTCTTTGGCGAGTTGCCAGTGCGCTTCGCAGTAGCTCTTAATCGCGCGTGCCATGTAGCGGGTGTCGTTTAGGTTGCGTTCGATAAAGGCGTTTTGACTGCTTTCATCAAAATTCTTCTTCAGCAGCCGACTCACTTTTCCTATGCCCATCTTGGCGCGGTTGGCCGGGGCATTGATGCGTGATTCAAAGTGATGCCACCGTGCTTCATCGGCTCCAAACCACTCGAAGGGGGTTTGGTTGCGCTTGTTCTGGTTTTCACTCGCGAGGCAGAGCACTTTGTTGGCAAAGCTATCATCCGCACTTCGACTACGCGGCAGGATGTGGTCGATCTCGCAATAGCCCTCATCAAAAAGCCGCTCTAGC
>DZBC01000060.1 GCA_022729835.1 Sulfuricurvum sp.
GGAATGCATACGGTGGGACAATCCTGGGTCAACGAGCATGAGGAGTATGTCGAGCACGGCGGCTCAACCTCTTGCAAAGCGTGCCACGGTAGCGATTATCGCGGTTCGGTTCTCTCTAAAACATGGACGGCACGCTCATTTCGAGCCGACGACAAAACGGTCAACTACGCCAAAGACGATAAAGTAGGCTGTTATGACTGCCATAACGGGCCAAGCGGAGATTAATATAGACCGTTATCGGAAAATAAAAGATGCCTTAACGATGATAATACAGAGCGATTAACGCCCCTCAAAGGCCTGTGGATAGGCCATGATCGGCAGATATTCGCTGTCGTAGTTATCGCCTGCTTCATCAATCAGCGTCGGCACCTTGCCCACATGCCACAAAATCGACTCCTCTTCATGATAAGGTCGATCCGTGATCAACTCACCAAATGTATAGGGCGTGCCGTCGATATGGGTAAAGCCCTCTTCGCCTTCGCGGTAGTAGCGGTAGGTAAAGAGCGGTGCGCCGAAGTAGTCTTTGCCTTTGGTGAAGCGCTGCGTGGCCACCACCTTGCGATAACCTTTAGCACCGGCAAGTGACTCAGCCTCTGTGGGATAGAGCAGCGGCGCTTGAATGAAGCCCTCTGATGTCAAATACCCTTTTTTGGCGGTAAATTCGCGCATCAAATCCAAGCGCTTACGCTGAATCTGTTTCAACTCCGAAGCGTTTTCAAGTGCCAGTGCAGGAAAATCATCACTGTAGCCATTGGCCTTGGTAATAGTCTGGCTCAGATAGACCTCCATCGAAGCGGGCATGTCGCCATAAAGCGACGCACCGACAACATGGTTGAGAAATTTACGGTATTCACCAATGCCCGCATCACGGTTGATCGGGTCGCCACGGTGCGCTACACCCGACGTTTGCGTCGTTGCGGCGGATCGGTTACGCTCATAACCCAGATAGTCCATCTCCCTCCAACCCAGATCGCCCGCAAATTTGCGTGAAAATGACCAGACGGTATCGATGGTGTTGCCCGTGCCGGAGTTGAACTGCTCGGGCTCGAAGCCGTAGCGCGAGCTGTGGCAGCCCACGCACTGCATCAACTCTTCGGGCTTTTGCGCGCGCAGTGTTCCTTGTGCATCTTCGATCCACGCAGAGAGATACCAGCCCGCACCGCTGTCAATCCACGCCTCTTTTTCATTGTAATAAAGTGGTGCGTTTTCATCCTTAGAGTAAGGCTCCGTAGGATAGTGCATATTCCATTTGTACATGTAACGAATCTCTTTTACATGTGAAGCGCGTGCACCGGGGAATTTCGACGCCGATCCATCTGATTCGACATCCACATAGTGAAGCGGATGGGCAAACTCCGTCTTGAGCGGGAAGAGCCCACGCAACAGCGCTACATCCGAGGCAGCTCCAACGTAATGTGTAGCGTTGTTCTCAATACGGTCTTGGATCGCCTGTTCGAGCAGCTCCAAATTGGCCTTGTAGGTTGCGAGACTAAAGCTACCATTTTGATCTTTCATAAACTGTTCATTCAGACGAATATAGACCCCGCTCACACTACCCGTGTGCGGTGTAAAGATGCCATAGGGCATAAAGTTGATGGAGCGCCAGCCCGTGTTGTAGCCTTTTTCGTCTTGAAAGAGCGCTTCATCCGCGCTCTGCGTGCGCACAAAGCCATCGCTATCGGCAGGAAGCGCGGCAGGATTGAGTGCCGGGAAGAGCCGAAAGGAATCGTCTTTAAGACCGCTGTTGCTGCGGGTTTTGGCGCCTTGCTTCTTGGCGTATGCCGCGCTCCAGTTGTCGTTTTGCACATAGCTTTTCATATCCCACACAGAGGCGTCAATACCCGTAGCGGCAAGCGCCTCATCGAGCTTTTCGGGGTAAATGGTGTTGACCCACGGATTGATATTGGGCGAGGCGCTAAAGCGATCGGCAGGGCCAAAGGAGTATTCCGTTTGCAGATTTCCAAGCAAAGAGTCCGCACCTGCTTGAGGTGTTGTGTTGCCCAGACCCAGCCGAGCAGGCGCGTTGGAGTGGCAAAACAAGCAGGCATTTTGGGTGCCGAAGCTCGTCTCAATGTAACACTGCGCAGGAATATTGGCGTAAGGGTTTTCAAAGAGGGTTCGGGAGCGAAATTCTCCGATCATCGGGGCATCCTGTACTACAGGCGTCTCTGGTGTAGTAGGCGCTTTGGAGCCCGAATCGTTACAGCCTAAAAGCAGCAATCCACTGACAAAAGCTAAAAGTAAAGAGGTGTACATGTAAAGACCTTTGAAGATAAGCGTTTGTGTATGGATTGAGGCATAAGCCCCGCAAAGGGAGGCTTATTTAAGACCTGGAATTCCGCCGATGTAACCGAAGTTAGCATCAAATGGATCAACCATAGGTTTGAGTGTATCAACAAGCTCTTTAGGCATAGTAGAAAGATAATCTCCGTGGTGTTGGCTGTTGCCCATGATATAGGCATAACCATCCATGTTGTCTACCACTTGAAGACCCGTAGATTCGCCGCCGACAGTCACAGAAGCGATACGTGAAAGTTTCTTGGTATCGATGTTGTATGCCCATACGAAGTTGTTGACGTGGGTACCACTGTCCTCACCGATAAAGACAGTACGCATCTTCTCAGAGTAGGCTACGTTGTCGGTATTGGCGACCTTATCGACATTACATGTATTACCCAGCGCATCGGTAGCGATCTCTTCGCCCAGAAGTGCCGCAGGAACATGCATGTGTGTCGGTACATACTCGGAAGCAATTGCATTTCCGTCAGTATCTTTTTGTCCACCCTCAAGTTTGATCTCGTAGGTGCCGCCGCAGTTGTTTTTGGCAATCTGGATGTGGTCAACCGCAAAAGAAGCGTCTGTTTTCATCCCTTTGTCGATGTAAGACATCGCCATGTATGCGATCTTGTCAGTGTTGTTGATCGCTACGCCTTCCATTTTGTTGAACTCAGTAGTAGCACCTTTAAGCGCGGCCAAACGGCGTGGCTCAAGGAACGCGGCAACCGTCTCCATGCCTGATTTAAGCTTGAGGTACTCTTTGCCGCTATGGCCTGCTTTGATTGCTGTATAACCGGCAGTGCTGATATTATTTTCAACTTGCTCAGGAGTCACATAATCGAAGATATCTTCAAATTTATAGGTGTTGGTCCAGCTCTCTACTTCAGATTCAGTTGCATGACCCAGCTTGATCCAGCTTAGTGTCGCTTCGCCGCCGTCGGTTGCGCCAGATGCAGAGATCTGATTCCATTTGGCCGCATAGAGTGTACCGGCAGAGAGATCGTTCACTTTATCGGCTACGAACATCATGATAAATACGTTGGTGCCATCATCGCCGTAAAGTGCTGTTTTGGCATCACCGAATACCTGTGACATCTCCCAAGTTCCTTTACCCATTGCATAGCGTTTATGCAGGTTGTAAGAACCGTCTTTTTTGACCTCAACCTCTTGTGGGTAGCCGTAGTGGTACATATTGGCAGTTTTGCTACCTTTAAAATATACCTCGCTCATCGCTTTAATACCGGCAGCCGTTGTTTTAGCCGCACTTGCACCGCTTGCTGCAGTGAAGTAAAGATCATAATCCTCTTCGCCGCCAAGGTGGGTATTCCAAGGAGTTTGTGAACCGAAACAGAAGATCCATCCGCCGTGTACACTAGAGTGGTCGATCGGTTTTTGATCAACAGCTTTGAGTGCACCGGTTTTGCCGTCTTGCTCGATGTCAGTCAAAATCATATTCATTGGCATACGGCTATACCAGCCCTCTTTCTTATACGAAGCAGTACCGTCGCTAAGAATGTTGTCATACTCTAGGTGGGAGACCAAAAAGAGTTTTCCATCGACATTAAGCAGTGAGTTGGCATCCGGAGTCTCTGCAACAACAGGTGCTCCCATAGGGTCCATGATTGGAGTCATATCGTGATGATAGAGCTGACCTGCCGCGTGAGCGTTTGAACCAACCTTATCTTTAACACCAAACAATTTGGTGTACTCAAGTGCATATTCTGTGTATGAAGTATCAGTCGTATAAACACGCACTTTTGCTTCGGAATAGCTACGCGCCATGTCCGCATTTGTTTTAGGCGCTTCCATGCCGATAAATTCAACTTTGCTCGCTTTAACGCCTTTAGAGTCGCTGTCGCTGTCATCACAGCCCGAAAAACCTACAACCAACACAGCCGATGCTGCAAGAGAGAGCCAACTTTTGCTCATAAATATCCTTCTTGATTTTGTTCCATCACATGAAAGAGTGGATTGAGAAATAATACGCCCGGCGCGTTGCAGTGTTATTACGCAAAAGACCCATTTTTGTCTCATTATCGACACAAAATGATTACATGCAGTCGTGCTATACAATATTTGTTGAGATCCCATGAGGCCTGAAATCATCAATTCATCTGTTACCGTTTTGTAACCTAAGCGTATGGCGGACGTAATATGAAAAGCATAAACTTTTGGCGATTCAATAACATACAAATGGAGTACATCATGGCAAAAACCAAGAATATATCAGTCATCGCACTGAGCGCAGCAACAGCTGCATTGTTGACCCTCGCAGGTTGCGGCGGTGGCGGCGGCGGTGGCGGCTCTACGCCTTCGTCAAGCAGTTCGAGTGTCTCTTCGATCAGCAGCTCCAGTGTTTCTAGCTCCAGTAGCTCAGTTTCCAGCAGTTCAAGCTCTGCTAAAGAAGAGGTAACGCTTACAGGTGATATCACTTCCAATATGACGTTGACTGCAAACAAAATCTGGATCCTTGATGGTCTGGTTGTTGTCAAAGCAGGCGCCACCCTTACCATCGAAGCCGGCACTACTATCGCTGGTAAAGACGGTACAGGTGACAGCACTTCATACATGATTGTTGACAAAGGTTCTAAAATCATCGCTGATGGTACGGCTGCTGCTCCAATCATCTTCACTTCCAAAAAAGCACTTGACGGCGAAGCTGCCGCTGTAGGTCAGTGGGGCGGTCTTACGATCATCGGTAATGCCGGCAATGCTCAAGTCAACCCTTACGAAGTAAACTCTGCGTTCGTTGCTGGTTCTTCTGACTTGGCGGACAACTCAGGTATCCTTCGCCATGTGCACATCCTCAACTCCGGTATCACTATGGCTCAAGATAAAGAGATCAACGGTCTCTCTATGGTAGGCGTAGGTTCTGGCACTGTGGTAGATCACATCACTGTTGACAACTCTGACGATGACGGTATCGAACTTTGGGGCGGTACGGTTAACCTCTCTAACATCACCATCACACGTTGTACAGACGACCACTTCGACATCGACGATGGCTTCAGCGGTACTGTCACCAACCTGAGCATCACTCAGACTTCAGGTAATGCTGCCATTGAAATGTCTGGTACTACTGCCGCTACATTCGACGGTCTCACCATCGTTCAAAACACTTCTGCTAAAGAAGGCGTTGTGTTCTTCAAAGGCGACGGCATCGGCGGTCACATCAAAAACGCTACCATCACTGACAATGTCAATGATGCATACGGTGCTATCCACTCTGACAAAACTCCTGATGCTACCAATGCATCATTCACCAACGTAACCCTTGCAGGTTCTGATACTGACGCTCGTTTCACAGGCGCCAACATCGCTGCGGTTGAAGCTAAATTCAATGCAGGTACTGGTAACTCAAGCGGTGCCAAAACAGAGCAAACACTTACTGGTGACATCACTACAAGCATGACGTTGACTGCTGATAAGACTTGGATCCTTGACGGTCTTGTCGTCGTTAAAAATGGCGCCACCCTTACCATCGAAGCCGGCACTACTATCGCTGGTAAAGACGGTACAGGTGACAGCACTTCATACATGATTGTTGACAAAGGTTCTAAAATCATCGCTGATGGTACGGCTGCTGCTCCAATCATCTTCACTTCCAAAAAAGCACTTGACGGCGAAGCTGCCGCTGTAGGTCAGTGGGGCGGTCTTACGATCATCGGTAATGCCGGCAATGCTCAAGTCAACCCTTACGAAGTAAACTCTGCGTTCGTTGCTGGTTCTTCTGACTTGGCGGACAACTCAGGTATCCTTCGCCATGTGCACATCCTCAACTCCGGTATCACTATGGCTCAAGATAAAGAGATCAACGGTCTCTCTATGGTAGGCGTAGGTTCTGGCACTGTGGTAGATCACATCACTGTTGACAACTCTGACGATGACGGTATCGAACTTTGGGGCGGTACGGTTAACCTCTCTAACATCACCATCACACGTTGTACAGACGACCACTTCGACATCGACGATGGCTTCAGCGGTACTGTCACCAACCTGAGCATCACTCAGACTTCAGGTAATGCTGCCATTGAAATGTCTGGTACTACTGCCGCTACATTCGACGGTCTCACCATCGTTCAAAACACTTCTGCTAAAGAAGGCGTTGTGTTCTTCAAAGGCGACGGCATCGGCGGTCACATCAAAAACGCTACCATCACTGACAATGTCAATGATGCATACGGTGCTATCCACTCTGACAAAACTCCTGATGCTACCAATGCATCATTCACCAACGTAACCCTTGCAGGTTCTGATACTGACGCTCGTTTCACAGGCGCCAACATCGCTGCGGTTGAAGCTAAATTCAATGCAGGTACTGGTAACACCAAGTAACACTCATCTTTGCAGGCGCTGCGCCTGCAAACATATTCCACTGAATTCTTTCGTAACCCTTCCGTAACCAAACAATCTGCCAAAGTAATAACCACGTAATAAAGCTCACCTACAATCCGCCCCATACTAAATCTGCCTGGAGTACGAATGATGATACACCGCAAAAAGAGCCTGCTCTCTTTGGCCCTCATCGCTGCACTCTCTTCTCACCTATATGGTGCGGAGAGTAACGAAGAGATCGTTAAATCGATCATGAAACTCAGAGCCGACGTCGAGTCGCTCTATACCAAGATTGATGAAAATAAAGAGAACTACAAGGCCCAGATGAAATCTCTGGCGATGCAAAGTGCTGACAACAAGACACAGATCAACCGCACCGAAACTTCACTCAAACTCGCCCATCTCGAATTAGACAAAATCAAAGTCCAAATCGCCAGTGCCTCTTCCAACAACATCGAGCTCAAGCCTCTTATCGAGCGTGGATCGCAGCTTATCAAGCAGATCATTACGCAAGGAATCCCATTCAAGGTCAAAGAACGCCTTGATAGCGTCGATTTGATCGAGAAACAGCTTATAGAGGGAACCATCACACAAGAGAAAGCCCTCCAGCTTCTTTGGGCTAACTATGACGATACACTGCGTATGACCAAAGAGATCGGTATGTTCAAAGAACAGATCACACTCTCTGATTCACCCATTATGGCTAAAGTGGTCAAACTCGGTAGCATCATGATGTACTTCGCCACCGCCGACAATCGCGTCGGCTACGTGGTTAAAGACGCCAATGGCTACAACTATAAAGTTGTTAGCGGCGAAGAAGAGGTCAAACAGATCGTAGCGCTCTTCGATGCTCTACAAAAACAGATCCGCACTGGATACTTCACCCTACCTAACGCTCTTGTCTTGATGGAGAATCGATAATGAAACGGCTTATTTCTTTACTTACATGTACCCTACTCTACCTAGGCGCAGTCCAAGCCGATGAGCTGCAGGATGCTTACAACAAAGAGTACACCTTTCTAAAAGCACAAAAAGATGAGCTACACAAACGCTTAGATATAGAGCAAAAGCAGCAGAACCAAGAGATTGCCAAAGCCGAAGCAGAGGTTCAAACACTACAGAACAACTATGTTGCCCTCTCACGTGAACTAACATCTACCGAACAAGCCATCGAACAAGCCAACAGAACATTTCAAAGTGCCAGCAGTAACAAAGAGATTGTCGGCAGTGTTGTAACTCAATCTGGAATGACGCTACTCGATTACGGCATTGAATTTAAAGATCAAAACACGACCGAATTACAAAAGATCGAAGAAGCGTTTGATGCTGCAGCAGCACTTTATCAAACCCTCTCTTCCATTCGCAAAGAGAGCGGCAGCTTCTTCTTGCTTGACGGCACAACCGCAGAAGGTGATATCGTCAAAGTAGGAAATATTGCCGCGTATGGTCTTTCAGCCAAAGCCAGCGGAGCACTCTCTCCCGCAGGCAACGGTAGCTATAAGCTTTGGAATCAACCGGGGTCAGATATCGATGCGAAAGCATTCTTTAACGGTCAAATGCCAAGCACAGTCAATATCTTCGTCTATGAAAACATGGACAGAGAAGTTGATTATCAGCACGAAAAGACCCTTGATGACGTTCTTCGCGCCGGAGGACCGATCGGGTACACCATCCTTACGTTTGGTGCATTCGGTCTTTTACTGATTCTTTTGCGCACGATCTTCTTACTTCGCTCAGGATCATCAACCGGAGCCATTGCTAAAATCGTCTCACAAAAACTGGAAAGCGAAACACCCGAAGCAGCACTCGATGCGATTGCCAACTTTCACGGTGCTACAGCGCGTGTCATCAAAGCCACACTTCGCAATATCAAAAAAGAGCGTGATCACATTGAAGATATCATCACCGAAAGTATGCTCAACGAGCAATCAACCCTTGATCGCTTCGGAAGCGTCATCTTGGTCATCGCCTCCGTTGCTCCGCTTTTGGGTCTGCTTGGAACCGTTACCGGTATGATTGCCACCTTTGACGTCATCACGGAGCATGGAACCAGTGACCCTAAACTTTTGGCAGGCGGTATCTCCGAAGCACTCGTTACTACAGAATTTGGACTTATCGTTGCCATCCCTCTTTTACTACTGGGCAATCTCTTAGGCGGCTGGGCTAGCAACATTAAAGACTCTATGGAGCAGTACGCCTTAAATATTGTCAATACTTACGAAAAACATAAATCACGATGATTGAGACACTAGCGCACCAATACGACTTTTTCATAACCTTCATGATCGATGGTGGGTCGGTCATGTGGGTGCTGTTTGGGCTGAATCTGCTCTTGTGGTACGGTCTTGGATATCGATATATTTTGCTCACACGCGGCACCAGAGGTAACGTTCGTCACTTAATCGAAAAGCATGAACTCGCCATGTCTAACAATGAGGTCAAGCCTCATCTGGGCATGATGGATAGCGCCGTATATGATGCGCTTCTAGCCTATAAAGAGGCGCGAAAGTATACTCTTTCGCCTCGTGATCTGATTGACGATGCGCTGCTCAACTATAGTATTGAGATCAAACAATACTCGGTCTTGGTGCGCACCGTCGTTATCCTTGCGCCGCTGGTGGGACTACTGGGTACGGTTGACGGTATGATCGAGACTTTTGATGCGCTAACAAGCGGCTCAATGTTTGCACAAGGCCAGAGTATCTCAAGCGGTATCTCAAAGGCACTCTTTACCACCGAGCTAGGCTTGATGGTCGCTGTTCCCGGTCTTATTGTCGGCCGGACACTGGATCGAAAACAAAATCGTTTTGATATGGATTTTGAACAGATCACCGATATTATTTGCACAAAGGAACACCATGCGCAGTAAAAGAAACCAAACGAATGTAGACAATGTTGACGTCACTCCGATGATTGACATGGTCTTTATTCTGCTCATTTTTTTTATGGTTACCACAACCTTCACCAAAGATATGAAACTTGACTTAGAGCGTCCTTCTGCCGCCTCAGCCTCTTTGGCATCGGCTAAAGTGATCAGAGTTTATATCGATCAAAACACAGATGTTTACGTCGACAACCAACCCATCAAATTGTGGGCACTTCAAAGCAAACTGCGTGAACTTCTACGCAGCTCTGGCGAAAAATCTGTTTTGGTCGTAAGCGATAACAATATTCCCGTAGATGCCCTGATTGATGTCATTGATGAATGCCGCATGAGCGGCGCCAAAGAGGTTGCTGTTTCAACCACTAAAGAGCTGGGGTAAAAACTCATGGCCTACAAACCGCAAAGCGCGTTCAAAAAATACCTCTTTGCCGTTATCGGTCTTTTTTTTGGCGCTTTTATTATGATGGTTATGGTTGCAACCCTTAATCGTCCCGTCGCCAAAAAAGAAGAGGTGGTCAAAGAGCAGCGAAGGATGGTAGAGGTCAAAAAAAACACCCCGCCGCCTCAGCCCAAACAA
>DZBC01000061.1 GCA_022729835.1 Sulfuricurvum sp.
CAATTTCAAATACCTCATTTGCGCCGAGTGCGGCTATACGCTGGAATGCCCTTTTTGTTCGGTCGGTATGAGCTTACATGTAAAGTCAAAAGCGCTCAAATGCCACTACTGCGGCTACGCCGAGCCGATCCCCATGCTGTGTCCCAAGTGCAGCAGCGAAATGCTCGAAAACAGCCGTTTGGGTACCGCCGAGGCGATCGAGCAGTGCGCAAAGGCGTTGCCGGGCTTGCGCATCGCGCAGTTTGAC
The DNA here is from genome assembly GCA_022729835.1 of Sulfuricurvum sp. GTDB lineage: Bacteria > Campylobacterota > Campylobacteria > Campylobacterales > Sulfurimonadaceae > JAFGUB01. Next base: position 248 of record DZBC01000061.1, read on the forward strand.
CGCGACGCTATTACCACTCAAAACAAGCTCAAAAAGACGCTTGAAGCGTTCAATACGGGCGAGATCGATCTGCTCATCGGAACGCAGATGCTCTCAAAAGGGCACGACTACCACGATGTGACGCTCGCGGTGGTGCTGGGGCTGGATAACATGCTGCGCCAAAACGACTACCGCGCACGCGAAAAGACGCTCGCCATGCTGATCCAGATCGCCGGACGCGCCGGACGCAAACATGACGCTACGGTGATCGTACAGAGTTTTTACGAGCCGTTTTTTAGAAGTTATCTGGAAGATTACGAACACTTTTTAAAAGAGGAGCAGCGCGTGCGCGAGGGGCTTTACCCGCCGTACAAGAGACTCGCACGTCTGCTCTTTTCGCATACCAAACGCGACAAAGCGGAGCAGGCGATGCTCGAGAGCGTCTCGAAGCTCAAAGCTAATGCTGCGGTGCAGATCGTGGGGTATGGCGCGGCGGTGATCGAGCGGATTGCGGGCAAATACCGCTTTGCCATCTTGCTGCGTAGTGAGAAAAGCACCGATCTGATCCGCGCTATCAAAGCCGCCAAGCATAAACTCTACGAGGTCGATATGGACCCTGTGGAGTTTGGCTAAAAAGAAAGCTTTAACATCCCAAGCGCTACAATCACCCCTATGATTACACGCTACCCCACCAAAAAAATCTATGTCGGAAAAGTCCCCGTCGGCGGCGATGCGCCTATCTCCGTTCAGTCAATGACCTACACCCGCACCAGCGACGTTGCCGCGACCGTAGAACAGATCAACCGCCTGCACTTTGCGGGTTGCGACATCGTGCGCGTGGCGGTGCCCGATGAGGAGGATGCACACGCGCTCAAAGCCATCAAGGCGCAGATCGCTCTGCCGCTGGTGGCCGACATCCACTTCAACTATCGCCTTGCGCTGATTACCGCCGAGACAGTCGATTGCATCCGCTTCAACCCCGGAAATATCGGCGAAAAGAGCCGTATCAAAGAGATTGTGCGCGCGTGTCAGGAGCGCAATATTCCCATCCGCATCGGGGTGAATGCGGGGAGTTTGGAGAAGGAGTTTGAGCAGCGTTACGGTCAGAGTGCCGAAGGGATGGTCGCATCCGCAGAGTACAACATCAAATTTCTCGAAGACTTGGGTTTTACGGACATCAAAGTCTCGCTCAAGGCCAGCGACGTACAGCGTACCGTCTCGGCGTACCGTTTACTGCGGCCCAAGAACCACTACCCCTTTCATCTGGGCGTGACCGAAGCGGGCACGGTCTTTCATGCGACGATCAAAAGCGCGATTGGGCTGGGCACGCTGCTGTTGGAGGGGATCGGCGATACGCTGCGCGTCTCGATCACGGGCGAACTCGAAGAGGAGATCCGCGTAGGGCGCGCCATCCTCAAAGACAGCGGGGTGGCCAAAGAGGGTCTTAATATCATCTCTTGCCCCACCTGCGGGCGCATCGAGGCCGATCTGGTGAGCGCCGTGGCGCAGGTGGAGGCGCGTACCCGCCACATCAAAAAGCCGCTGGACGTCTCGGTGATGGGCTGCGTGGTCAATGCTATCGGCGAGGCCAAACATGCCGATGTGGCGATTGCCTATGGCAAGGGTAGCGGACTGGTGATGGTCAAAGGCGAAGTGGTGGCGCGGCTGGATGAGGATCAGCTCGTGGATCGCTTTGTATCAGAGGTCGAGAAGATGGCGCAAGGCGAGGAGTAATGGAGGAGCATCTCTACAACCTTGCCTTTGAGCGCTCGATCCTTAGCTCGATCATCTTTGAGCCTTCGCAGTTTGATACCATCGAAACGCAGCTTCGACCTGAGGACTTTTATCTCTCAGCGCATCAGGATATGTTTCGTGCGATGCTGACCCTTTATCGCGCCGACAAGCCGCTGGATGAGGAGTTTCTCAAAAAAGAGCTCTCTCGCGCGAAGAAGTTTGATGAAGCATCGATGCTCTCCATCCTCACTACCAGCCCCATCGCCAACACCCGTGCCTACATCGAAGAGCTCAAAGACAAAGCCCTCAAACGTCACCTGCTCACCCTCACCACCGAGATCAAACGCGTCACCGTAGAGGAGGAGCACCCCGCAAGCGAGGTGATCGACATCGTCGAAAAGAAGCTCTACGAGATTACTCAAGAGAATCAAAGCGCTGACTTTCTCGATGCGCCCACCATCACCGATGCCACGCTGGCCTACATCGAGGAGATGAAGGCGCGGGGCGATTCGGTGCTTGTCGGGGTGGATACCGGCTTTGCGGAGCTCAACAAAATGACCACGGGTTTTGGCAAGGGCGATCTGGTCATCGTGGCAGCGAGGCCGGCGATGGGGAAAACGTCGTTTATTTTAAACACCGTCGAACACCTGCTCAAACAAGGGCGCGGCGTCGCTTTTTTCTCGCTGGAGATGCCCGCTGAGCAGTTGATGTTGAGGTTGCTTAGTATCCAAACTTCGATCCATTTGCAAAATTTGCGTCTGGGTAAGCTCACTGATGCAGAGCAAAAACGGCTAAACGATGCGATTGATCGAATGCGCAGAAGCAAGCTCTTTGTCGATGATGGCGGATCGCTCAATATCCATCAGCTTCGCTCCAAAATGCGCAAGCTCAAATCCAAACACCCTGAGATTGATATCTGCGTAGTGGACTATTTGCAGATTATGAGCGGTCTTGGCGGCAAGGATCGCCATTTGGAGGTGAGCGAGATTTCGCGCGGGCTGAAGATGCTGGCGCGTGAGCTGGAGATTCCCATCGTGGCGCTCTCCCAGCTCAACCGTGGCCTTGAGTCGCGCCACGACAAACGTCCGATGCTTAGCGACATCCGCGAGTCGGGCTCGATCGAGCAAGATGCGGACATTATCCTCTTTGTCTACCGCGATGATGTCTACCTCTACAAAGAGGAGAAGGAACGCGAGAAGGCGGCCAAGTCGGAGGGCAAGGAGTTTGTGAGCCAGTACGTCGAAAAGGAAGAGGAGGAGGCCGAGATCATCATCGGCAAACAGCGCAACGGCCCTACGGGGCATGTGAAGCTGATCTTCCAAAAAAAGCTGACCCGCTTTGTGGACAAACCCACCTACGGCGGGATCGAAATCGCCTATGAAAATATCGATATGACCTCTGCGAAGATGGGCATCGAAGATGGCGGAAACTTCTCTATGCCGGTGATCTGATGCAACTTGAGCGGGTGGCGCTGTTTGACCCGCGTAGCCTCTTTTTTGCCTCTGCTGTGCTGTTGGCCCTTTTTGCGCTGAGCTTGATCGGTGAGTACAGCGACTACAAACAGCTCACGCGCTTTGATACGGCGGAGTTAGACGTGCAGGTGCAAAACCACTACCTCAAAACCAAAGAGAACAAAACCTACTCCGTGCTCAAGCTGCGTTTTGGGGACAAAAGCTTTTATACCACAGGCTCGAAGCATTGGCGCGATCTGAGCGGCAGAACCTTACATGTAAGGGTTTGGACGGAGCGGATCGGTTTTTGGGACTATCTTCGCGGCTTTTATGCGCACAGCGTGGTCTTACATGTAAAGCCTGATTTGGCATCCAATGTGGCGCTTGCACGCAAGATTGCCGCGCAGCATGAGGATGCGATGATGGGTGAACTCTACGGCGCGCTCTTTGCGGCGACGCCCATGCGTCCGCAGTTGCGCCAAAAGCTCGCCGCTTCGGGTACCTCGCATCTGCTGGCGATCAGCGGTTTTCATTTGGGTGTGATTACGGCGCTGATTTATGCGCTGCTCTCGCTGCCCTATCGCCGGCTGCAGGGGCGCTACTTTCCCTACCGCCACCGTCGGCGCGATCTTTTTGTGATCGCGGCGACGCTCTCTTTGGGTTATCTGCTCTTTTTGGGGTGGGTGCCTTCGATGTTGCGCGCCTTTGCCATGATGATCATCGCCTTTTGGCTCTATGATCGGGGTATCAAAGTGGTCTCGATGCAAAACCTTGCCCTCACCGTCGCGCTATTGCTCGCACTTTGGCCGAGCCTGCTTTTTTCGGTGGGCTTTTGGCTATCGGTGATGGGGGTGTACTACATCTTTTTGTATTTGCGTTACTGGGGTGATCGTCCGCTATGGCAGAGTTATGTGCTGCTTGGGACGTGGGTCTATGTGATGATGGTGAGCGTTTCGTTGTGGCTCTTTGGCACTTTTTCGCTCTATCATCCGCTCTCGGTGGTGTGGAGTCTGCTCTTTACCTTCTTTTATCCCCTTGCGCTGCTCTTACATGTAAGCGGATTTGGCGGGGTGTTTGACGGAGCGTTGCTGTGGGCGATGGGGCATCTTGAGGTGCACGAAGTGACGCTCTCATCGCCGATGTTTGGCTTACATGTAACGCTTTCGCTTTTGGCGCTGTGGCGTAGGCGCTTCGCTTGGGCCGCTTTGGGGCTTGGCGTCTGGTTTACATGTAGCGCACTCTATGAGGTAGCATAGTTTGAGCCCATACAAAAAAATCACCCACGACACATAGATCCAGAGGATAAAAAAGAGCAAGGCGGCGAATGAGCCGTAGATGGTGGCGTAGCTTTTGTTGAAAAAGACGTAGGAGATAAAGAGGGTTTTGGCGATACTCCACGCCAGCGCAGAGAGAAATGAGGTCAGCGCGGCGACGCGTGTGGAGACTCCTTCAACCGAAGCGATTTTGAAGATTAGAAAAAAGAGCGCCCAGATGATCAGATGCGGCAGCAGCGACATCAGATTGACCCAGCCGCCGAAGGTCTGCTCTTGTAGGTAAGCGTGCGCCTGAGCGGTGAGGTAAAACGAGGCGATCAGTGCGAGCGGGGTGAGGGTGAGCAGGGTCCAGTAGGTGGTGATCGCCTCCCAGATCGTGCGTTCGCGGGTTTTGAAGATTTTGCCCACGATGTACTCAAAGTTGCGAAAGAAGAGCAAGGCCGCGATGATCACCATGATAAACCCGATGGCGCCAAGTTTGAGCGAATTTTGCAAAAACGCATCTACGTGGGTGGTGATCTGCTCTGAATGTACCGGAATCAGATTCTCAAAGATAAAGGCCTTGAGTGTGGTGTAATATTCGGCAAACGCAGGAGTATTGGTGAAGATCGAAAGGGTGATAAGCAGCAGCGGTACAACGGTGAAGATGGTGTAGTAGCTCAGACTTGCGGCATATAAGGTGAGCTCTTGGTCAAAAAAGAGCTCGAGGTAGTAACGGGCTTTGTGATAGAACGCTTTGGCGTTCACACCAGCCCCATTTTGAAGGGGTTGAGGATGTTGTTGGGATCAAAGGCGCGTTTGATATCTTGAAAGAGCGCCATCTCTTCGGGGGTAAAGGCCATGTGCATATACGGCGCCTTGGCCAGTCCGATGCCGTGCTCGCCGCTGAGCGTGCCGCCAAGGTCAATGGTCGCTTGAAATACCTCTTCGATGGCCTGATACGCGATTTTGACTTGCTGTGGATCTTTGCCGTCTACCATCACGTTGGTGTGGACATTGCCATCACCCGTGTGGCCGAAGCAGGGGATTTTGATCTGGTATTTATCGGCGATAGCGTAGAAACGCTCCAGCAGCTCCGGCAGGGCGGAGCGCGGAACCGTGACATCTTCGTTGAGCTTTTTGGAGCCGTAAACGGAGAGGCTGGGCGAAGCGTTGCGCCGTGCGAACCACAGATCGGCGGCCTCTTTGGCATCAGCGGCAATTTTAAACGAGGTGCAGCCGTTTTCACGGAAGATCTTCTCAATAATGGAGAGCTGCAGATTCAAGTCTTCTTCTAAGTTGCCGTCCACGTCGGTCACCAAGATTGCCCCCGCATCTACAGGCAAGCCTTTATGAAAGGTCTGCTCGACGGCGCGGATGGTCAGGTTGTCGAGAAACTCCATCGCTACGGGTGTTACCCCTCCAGCCATCGTCTTATAAACCGCTTCCATTGCCGCTTTGACGCTATCAAAGATCCCCATTGCGGTTTTGGTCATTTTGGGTTTGCTCAGTAGCTTGAGCGTCACTTCGGTGGTAACGGCGAGGGTGCCCTCAGAAGCGATCAAAATCCCTGCGATGTTGTAGCCTGCGACGTCTTTGATGGTACGCTTGCCCGCCTTGATAATGTCGCCATTAGGGCGAACGGCGCGGATCGCCATCACGTAGTCTTTGGTGATGCCGTATTTAGCGGCGCGCATACCGCCCGCGTTTTCATTCACGTTGCCGCCGATGGTGGAGTACTCTTGGCTGGCAGGATCGGGCGGATAGAAGAGCCCGAGGGCTTCGACGGCGCGCTGTAGATCCTTGTTGATCACACCTGGCTGCACCACGGCGACCATGTTTTGCATGTCGATCTCGAGGATTTTGTTCATGTGCTTTTCAAACCCCATCACGACACCGCCGCGACTAGGAAGTGCGCCGCCGGTGAAGCCGCTGCCTGCGCCGCGCGGTACGATATTGATGAGGTGAGTATTGCAGTAGCGCAAAATGTCACTCACGTCTTGTTCGTGGCGTGGGAACACCACTGCGTCGGCTTCGAAGCGCTCGCGGGTAGCATCGTAGCTGTAGGCAATAAGGTGGGCTTTGTCAGTGTAGAGGTTTTCGGCTCCTACGATGGCGGCAAGGGCGCTGAAGTGTTTGGGATCAATCATGGTGCTTTCTCCGAACTGTTTTGGTCGAATGCTACGCTCTTGGCACTCATTTTTGATTTGAGGTAGGGTTCTAGTTTCGAATTTTTGGGATTGTTTAATGCGATCAGCTCCAGATAATAGCGGTCATAATCTTCGATGACGTCGCTCCCCTCCCCAAACCAGTTGGCATCGATCTTCTCGATGCGCGAGTGAAAAGGAAGCATTCGCGTTCCGATAGGAAATGAAGTGGGCGTGATCTCCAACAGCGCGAGGCTTCGGCAGTCAAGGGTGAAGAGGGCTTCTTGTGCGTAGATGTAAAGAAGTCCGACGGCGTTCATGGTGCAGAACTCTTGAATATCACTGCTTTGCGGACTGGGGTGACCTTGGTAGGAGAGGAAGGCTGCAAAGGTGTCGGGATGCACCCAATCAAGCGTCGTGATGCGTTTGGTGAGGGCGTAGTAGGCGTCATCGCCAGGAGCGAGCAGCAAGGCGCGTTCGTAGCCGTAAGCCAAAACGACGTTGTCGCCCTCTTGCACGCCCCAGCGCCCTTGAGGCAAAGAGGGCTGGATCAGTTCATCAAAAGTCAAAAGTGAGAGGGTCGCTTCGCGCGTCTCCTCATCAAAGGAAGTGACGACGCAGCGTGAGAGGATGGTGCTGTGGCCCGCATCGAAGCGGCGCAATACGACACCACTTACACCCACGTCGATAGCATCGATGGAGATGACCGCTTGATACGGGGTGATGAGGCGTAGCACAGGGCTTTCGACGGCACCGCCCATAAGTAACATAGGAAGAAACAAAAAGAGCAAATAGCGCACGAATAAACCTTACATGTAAAGTATTGAGAGGGGATTATACACAACAATGACTTGTGCTATCGGCGCAATAAGGGACTGTTTCGATTGGATAAGCATACTTTTGGTACTCTTGCATACTTGTTATCTTCTCTCCGGAAATATTGATTATGCGCATAATTTTGCTCTTTTTTTCGTTAATTTACTCACTTTCGGCGCATCAGGTAGCGTATGAACGCTGGGGCGACGGAGAGACCTTTTTGACCTTTTTGGAGCGGCACAATCTGCCATCTTCTGTCTACTATGATCTTGACGATGAGGACAAGACCCTCACAGAAGAGATTATCACCGGTTTCAATTATCAGGTTATGCGTGACGATCAGGGGCGCGTTGTGCAAGCCCTTATTCCCATCAATGATGAACTGCAGTTGCACCTTACATGTAACGACGGAGCCTGTAGTGTTGCCCCCATTCCGATCGAATCGCAGGTGCGCCGCGAGGCCTTTATGCTTGAAATCAATAACTCCCCTTATTACGACATCGAAAAAGCCACGGGTTCCAAGGCGCTGGCGCAGATTTTTGTAGGCGGGTTCAAAAACTCGCTCAATTTTCGTCGTGATCTGCAAAAAGGGGATCGACTGGTGATGGTCTACGAGCAGAGATATCGCTTCGGCAAACCCTTCTCGATGCCCAAACTGCTATCGACGATGATTGAGATGCGGGGGAAACGTTATGGTATCTATCTGCATGAAGATGATCGCTATTATGACCAAAGCGGAGCACAAGTTGAAGGATTTTTGCTCGCTACTCCGGTGCGCAATGCCCGCATTAGCTCGCGCTTTACTAAGCGACGTTTTCATCCGGTGCTCAAGCGTTATCGCGCACATTTGGGCGTGGACTATGCCGCGCGCAGCGGCACACCGATCATGGCTGCGGGCAACGGCAAGGTCATCTATGCCGGGTACAATAGAGGCTATGGCAATGTCGTCAAGATCAATCATGAAGGCAGTTACACAACACTCTATGCCCATATGACTTCATTCAAAAAAGGGATCAAAAACGGCATGCGCGTAAAGCAAGGCGAAGTGATCGGCTATGTCGGCTCTACCGGACTGTCTACCGGACCGCATTTGCATTTTGGACTCTACAAAAATGGTAATGCGATCAATCCTGAGAGTGTTGTACAGGTGGCGACAAACGCACTTTCGGGCAAGCAGCGCAGTGCGTTCATGCAGATCAAAAAAAAGTATGATCAGGAGTTTGACACCCATTTAGAGACCCAGACTGCACCATCACGTTTTGATGACTTCCAATATGTATATTATTTGAGCGAAGATAGTAAAAAAGAGGCATTATGAAGCATTATTCGGAGATGCGGCAGCCCTTTGAACTCTTTTTTCAAGATAGCGAAGGCAATACCCTGCATCCTAGTGAGATTGCCTACTTACTGAAAAATTTGCGTAAAAAAGAGCATGCCGTATTTTTGGAGATGCTTGAGAAAATTCCCAGAGACATTTTGGGTGAAGTACTGCTGGAGCTACCCGAAGACGCCAAAGACGACGCTATAGGACATATTTCATCACAGGAGCTGGCAGCGGCGATCGATGATCTTGAATCGGACGACGCGACTGAATTGGTTGAGGATATTCAGGCCTTCAATCAAGAGAAGTCGCTAGAGGTGCTCGATCATCTCGATGAGGAGTATCAAGAAGACATCGAAAAGCTCAGCCGCTACGGCGACGATCAGGCGGGCGGATGGATGCAGACCGAGCTCTTCGATGCCACGCTTGATGAGAGCCTGCAAAGCTCCATCGACCGCTTTCGTCGCCTCAAGGCGGAAGGCGAATTACACAACATTTATCAGGTCTATATCGTTAACGAAAAGCGCCGATTGATCGCAGCCATTGCGCTGGAAAATCTGATTCTTTATGATTTTTCTAAAAGCTATCGGGATATTTTGGAGACCAAAGAGTTTCGCAGCGTCGAAGCGACTGAGGATATTCACAAAGTCGCTTTGATGTTTGAGCAATACGACTTGGCCGTCTTGCCGGTGGTGGATCATCAGGGGAGGCTGGTGGGACGTATCACTTCAGATGATATTTACGACCTGATCGAAGAGCGCGCTACCGAGCAGATCTATAACCTTGCGGGGGTCAATGACGACGCAGAGTATGAAGAGAAGTTTATGGGGATTTTCAAGAAGCGCTCTGCGTGGCTTTTTTTGAATCTGCTTACGGCAATTTTGGCCTCATGGGTCATTGGACTGTTTGATGCGACACTCGCCGCCTTTATACCGCTGGCTATTTTGATGCCCATTGTTGCTTCGATGGGGGGCAATGCGGGGACGCAGACGCTCACCGTTATGGTGCGCCGTCTCGCACTTGGTGAGATTGATGGTGAAAATGCCAAAGCCGCGATGCAAAAAGAGGCAGGCGTGGCACTGCTCAACGGGCTGCTGTT
>DZBC01000062.1 GCA_022729835.1 Sulfuricurvum sp.
GACGCTGATACTGAGCCTATTTGTGCACTGGGCCTATTTACCGCTGTATTTGGCATGGGTGATCCAGGTACGTCTGCTTCAAATGGGCGCTTTTGCCCTCGGTGGGCATCCTGTCAGCGTACGGACGCCGATCCTGATGCTTTACAGCCAATGGATCGGTGCGATGATCAAGATCCGCGCTTATTATCATCTTTCCGACCAAAAATGGTCCAAATCTCCCAATGAAGTCCAAGATGCTTCCCACCTAGTAGCGACCATATCGCATCGTTTTGCGCCCTACTATTCGAGTTTTCGGATGTATCTTGCGGTTGCATTTTTTATATTCTGTTTGGCGCTACTGATCGCCAAAATCATCACGTTTCCAGACTGGCATTTTTTTATCATCAAAGAGGCATAAATGAAAAACCCTAAAACACGCCTACATGTATCTACTGGCTCTTCAAACCTATATTCAAAAATTCTTCTTGTTCTGCTCGCTTTTGTACTGGTCGGATGTGATATGCGCCATCCCCCCTCGCAAACGGTCAACGACGACAGCACCTATGATGAGCTGCCTGATTATGACCCCGATCTCAGCTTCTACCCCTATGACACACAAGCATTTCAAACGGTACTGAACCATTCAAAACTACAGCATCCCGACAACACCGTTGTCGTCGATTACACGGCCTTTACGAATGTCAAAGCGCCCTATTTCTACACCGACTCAGAAGGCATCTTGCACATGAGTATTGCCAAAGAAGCCAATGCAAGTAAAACCCGAACCGAACTACGCGAAGGCCCAAGCTCTTGGTCACTCAAAGAGGGAGAGAATCATACATTTTCCGCTACGCTCCAGTGTCTCAAGCCCAAACCCGGTATCACCTCATACACTTGGATGCAAATCCACGGTACCACGGAGACCTATAACTACCCTATTCTCAGGTTGCTATGGCAAAGAGAATACAAAAATCTATATGATCATTTATGGGCGATTCTAATCGTTAGCGACCCATATCAACCCACGCTCTATCAATGGATCGATTTGGGACCAAGGCCGGAAGGTTATTTTACCTGTGAGGTCATCATCGAGGGCATGATCATGTCTATCCTCATCAATCATGAACCCATAGACACTCATAATATCTCCTATTGGGCCAATGTAGACAACTACTTTAAGGCCGGAGTTTATATCGATCGATACGAAGATGGAGGAGAAGTTTCTGTTTTATTCAAATCGCTTGAATATTAAATCAGGATTTAGAAAAACACCTTGACAAATAGAGACCGAACTTATATAATTTCGCCTCACAAATATTGTGAAGCGATAAAATCGTCTCGTTAGCTCAGTTGGTAGAGCACGTCACTTTTAATGATGTGGTCGATGGTTCGAGTCCATCACGGGACACCAAAAAGTCCGAATTTTCGGGCGCTTAGCTCAGTTGGTAGAGCGCTACCCTTACAAGGTAGATGTCACAGGTTCGAGTCCTGTAGCGCCCACCATTTTTTATGCGCGGTGGTAGTTCAGTCGGTTAGAATACCTGCCTGTCACGCAGGGGGTCGCGGGTTCGAGTCCCGTCCACCGCGCCACGTTTTATTTTTGATACTGACCCTTTCGTCTAGTGGCCAAGGACACTATCACTTCATGGTAGGGACAGAGGTTCAAATCCTTTAGGGGTCGCCAAGCTCTGATAGGAATTTAAGGGCGCTTAGCTCAGTTGGTAGAGCGCTACCCTTACAAGGTAGATGTCACAGGTTCGAGTCCTGTAGCGCCCACCATTTTTTATGCGCGGTGGTAGTTCAGTCGGTTAGAATACCTGCCTGTCACGCAGGGGGTCGCGGGTTCGAGTCCCGTCCACCGCGCCAGCCTCTTTTTCCCCTATATCTTTATTTCATGACTCAATCGCTATAATCCCGTTTCATAACTACCTTTACATGTAAGGATTGTCTCATGGGTTGGACCTGCCAACACGACCATAAAGGCCAATGCAAACTACTCAAGCAACCCTGCGTTGCTGGCATGAAGGGTTGCACCATTAACAAAAACGCCGAAGGGATCATCTTTAGCCAGCCTATAGGCACAACCTACGAAGAGGCGCCGCAAGAGTGCATCGACTACGCCGCCCTATCACGGAGTCACTAAATGGCCAAAATCGCCATCGCATCCACCAAAGGCGGGGTCGGCAAAACCTCCATCGCCTTCTCGCTTGCCAAAGACCTAGACTATCGCTATGTCACCAACGACATGTCAATCGCACTGAACAAGTACAAAAAAGCCAAATACTTCCCACGAAACATTCCGCTCTACGATGACACCGTCTACGACTTCGGCGGCTTCGTGGATGCCCACGCCGACGAAATTCTCAATCAAGTCGATATGATCCTACTGCCAACCATTAACGATCTCAATTCCATTATGAAGAGCCAGATTCTTATCAAGCAGTTCAAGCACAAAACCATCCTCGTCTTTGCCAACATGATCGAAAGCGAGCGCGATTATGAGATCATTAAAGAGGAGATCCACCGCTACTTTCCCGGTATCGCCTTCACCCACATGCGCCGCACTAAACTACTCAAAAACGCCCTAGAAACGGGCATGAGCGCCACGGAACTCTTTCACTCTAACCCCCAGACGCAGTACGTGTACCGAAATGCTTTTGAAGAGTACAACCGCATTCTTGATCTCTTCAAAAGTGGTGTTGACGCGCCACAAAATCCCTAAAATACCCCACTTCACGCTCCAGTATTTCGGGGCTGCCCGACTGCACCACCCGACCACCATCGAGCGCGTAGATCAGATCAGCATGGCGAATGGTGCTGAGTCTATGGGCGATAACGATCATCGTCTTGCCCTGCAAATGACGACGTAACGCTTCAAAAAGATTGGCCTCAGTCTCTACATCCAGCGCCGAAGTGGACTCATCCAAAATCACAATATTGGGCTTGTGTACCAACATTCTGGCAATGGCGAGGCGTTGACGCTCCCCGCCGCTAAGCCGAATTCCCTCTTTACCAATGCGGCTATCAAGCCCGCTGGGCAACCGACGTACCACATCCTCAAGCTGTGCAATCCGCAGCATCTCCCACAAATGTGCATCCTCTACATCGCGCCCTAGCGTGAGGTTGTGGCGCAGGGTGTCATTAAACATACGCGGCGACTGCAACACCAACGTAATATGCTCACGCAAAAGTCCCAATCCGATCTCACGGATCGAAATCCCATCGATGAAAATATCCCCCGCATTAATGGCATAAAGCCCCAAAATAACCTGCGATAAGGTCGTCTTGCCACTGCCGCTCGCACCTAGAAGCGCCACGGTTTTACCTTCAGGAATGCTCATGTCAATCCCATGCAGCACCTCTTTATTGCCGTAGGCAAAAGAGACGCCGCGCAGCTCGACGGCATTGGCAAAACGCCCCTCAAAAGGGTTATAACGGGTTGGATAGCAAGGCTCTTGCTCCAGAGCCAAAATCTCCTCCAGTCGTTGCATCGCCGCTTTGGCATTTTGAAATGAAAAGATGATCCCGATCAGCTCTTGTAGCGGCGTGATCATAAACCACAAGTACCCCATAATCGCAAACATCTCCCCGATGCTGATCTCGCCCCAAAGTACCATCACCATCGCACTACCGCGCAACAGCTCAAAACCTGCTAAAAAGATCACCCCCGAAAGCTGCGAAGAGGCTTCGCTCTTCCAACCAAAACTAGCGGAAGCTTCGCGAATAGCGCGTGCATTGTCGATCATCCGATCAATATAGCGTGACTCCTGATTGTGTGCGCGGATCTGAATAAAAAGCTCTAGCGTCTCAGAAAGGGCATTTTGAAAACGCTCAACGGTGAGATTCTCCTCTTTTTTGAGTACGCGCACCTTTCTGCCCAACATGTTTGTGAGCGTCACAACGGTAGGATTGAGAATGAGCAAGATCAGCGCCAACTGCCAATTGAGATAGAACAAAATAGCGCTGATGCCGATCAGCGAAAGTGAAGAGATCAGAAATTTGGAGATACCCGTGGCAATAAAGGTATCGAGCGTATTGATATCGGTGACCATCTTCGCGCTCACCCCGCCGCCGCCAAGTGATTCGTACTGAGCCACCGACACCCGCTCAAGATGGCGCAACAGCTTCTGTCTGAGCGTAAATACAATGGCTTTGGATATCTTCGTAAAAAGCCGCGTCTGCACGACGTTGAGGATGAAAAAAACCAAGCGCAACCCCACCGTCAAAGCAAACACGACGATGATGTAGCACTGCGGTTCGCAAGGCCTAAAAAGCCGATCAATCATCGCTGTGATCGCACCACCTTGGGCAAGTAGCACTTCATCGATCAACAGCGGAAAAAGTAGCGGCACGGGCAGACTCACCAAGACAGCCGCCAGAGCGATCAACTGTCCTGACACAATCCGTTTTTTGTGAGGCCGCAACATCGACGTCAAACCCCGCCAACCGATATCCATCACCACCTCCTCAAATGTCGGCTGCATTATAGCGCCCAAAAAGGTAGGCTATAATCACAAAAAGCCAAAGGTTTACCATGTTTTACACCATTATAGTTCTCTTTGCGCTTTTGCAACCATGAGCCAAACACCCAAGATCGCCATCGTAGGCGGCGGCGCAGCGGGACTGATGGCCGCGATCACCGCCGCAGAGGAGGGCGCGAAGGTGTGGATCTTTGAGCGCAACCGCGAAGTGGGCAAGAAGATTCTGGCCTCAGGCAATGGCCGCTGCAACATCTCCAACACCGCCTTGCATCCCAACAACTACTTTGGGCGCCATAAAGGCTTTGTCAACGATGCCCTACACACCTTCAACTTCCACCATTTTCAGAAATTTTGCCGCAGTATCGGCCTCTTTTTGCATATTCAATCAGACGGTCGTGTCTATCCGCTAACCAATGAAGCCAAAACCGTCAAAATGCTCTTTGAAGAGCGCTGCCACGCCTTACATGTAACGATACAGTGCGACTGCGCCATCGAGCGCATCACCTCAGACGATACACACTATACGCTCCACAGCGCGTCGCAATGTTTTGAAGGTTTTGACGCGCTCATCATCGCCACCGGAAGCGAAGCCGCCCCACAACTTGGAGGCACGAACGACGGTATGGGCTTTGCCCAAGTCTTCGGTCACGACCTCATCCCCACCTACCCCTCACTCGTAGGGCTACATCTAGCCCCGCCCTACCCCGCAGCACTCGCGGGGGTCAAAACCACCGCCGAACTCACCTTGCTTGTGGACCGAGAGGTGCAAGCGCAATGCGAAGGCGACCTGCTCTTCACCCAATACGGTATTTCCGGTTTTGCCGCGCTCGATCTCTCGCACGGTGCCTCTTATGCACTCATCCAAGAGCGATCCGTCGCAGTCGCACTCAACCTACTACCGCAATTTGCCCCCCAGGAACTCGCCTCACAACTAGGCAAACTCACCGCTTCGATGCGTGAGCGCACCATCTCTGCCCTACTTTGCGGCCTTGTAAGTAGCAAAATCGTACCGCATCTACTGCTTAGTTGCCGCATCGATCCGCACACCCCTTGTGCTCAAATCGGCACCAAAGCCCTCAAACAGATTCTGCACACCCTCAGACACTGGCGCTTCGAAGTGACACAAACCCACGGATTCAAACATGCTGAAGTAAGCGGTGGCGGTGTCTCGACAGAGATGATCGATCCTCAAACCATGGCGTCTAAACGTCACAAAGGACTCTACTTCGCCGGCGAAGTACTCGACGTGGTCGGTGAACGGGGCGGCTACAACCTCCATTTCGCATGGGCCAGCGGCTACCTTGCCGCCAAAGCCGCTAGCCGATCATAATGGTAAAACAAGCACCGCCGTTACGGTTGTGTGCATCGATCCGTCCGCCCAAATGGCGCTCAACGATCATTTTGGCCATATACAGCCCCAAGCCCGTACCGTTTTTACCCTTAGTGCTAAAGTAAGGCTCAAAGATCTGATCGATAATCGCCTCATCAATACCGCCGCCACTGTCGCAAATCTCGATCTTGACCCGTCCATCGTCCTGCCGCCCGCAAGCGATGTTAATTTTCTTGGGGCCTTGCGGGTGCAGTAAAATTGCATCAACGGCGTTGTTGATGATATTCATAATGATCTGCACCAATTCATTGAAATAGCTCTTGACTTGCACACCCTCGACGCAGAGATACACTATCTCGACACCGGCATTTTTCATACGCGCCGCCGTAAACTGTACCGCCCGCCCGACCACCTCGTCGATACTGCACTCTTTCATCTCTTTGTCCGGCTTGAAATAGGTCTGAAAATCATCGATGGTGTCGGAGAGATAGGTCATAGTATCGGAAATCGTATCGAGAATTTCGTCATAACTCTCAGTTGCTTTGCCAGAGAGCATCGCTTTGAGTTTGTAGTTGGCAATCAGAAGCGTGCTGGTAGAGAGCGGTTGACGCCACTGATGGGCAACCATGCTCATCATCTCTCCCATAGCCGCCAATCTCGATTGCGCAATGAGCATCTTCTCTTGTTCCTGCACCTCAAAAATCTTCGCTTCCAACGCCAACGTGCGTTCATGCACCTTCTGTTCAAGCGTCTGGTTCATCATCTCCAGCATTCTGCTGTGCTCGCTTATGCGATCCGTCATGTCGGCCAGCGCGTTTTGGATAATGCCAGTCTCATCCTCCCGCAGAGTGTGGGAGAGTTGTTTGGCCCCGTCAAGCGGACTAAAGGAGCGAATGGTGTTCACCAAACGTTGCATCGGTTCCAAGCTCTTGCCCAGAAGGAAAAAGATCAATGACAGCATCACCCCAATCGAAGCAAAATATTGCAAGGTAAAGTGGGTGTGCTTTTTACGAAGCTGTTCAAAAAATAGGTTTGAGAAGCGCACCTCAAGACTCCCCAGCGGCGCTTCGCTCACACGATCAATAATCGAGATTGAGAGCGTATGGGCATGTACATCTACGCCGTATTTGATCTGATTCTGGTTTCCGTAGTGGTAGAGCAGCGCCTCATTGCGGTCTTGCAAGACGATGGAGAGAATTCCGGAATTGTCTTTGGCGATGGCATCGAGATACTCTCGATTCGAATCGATCAGACCAAAAGCGAGATTGGTTTGCACCACCGGCACCATAGTCTGTAACAGCAACGCATTACGCGCACTCTCCGCCTCCAAAATAGTCTGATTAACAGAGTAGTTGTGCCAGTATTGATGCAAGGCAAAGGTTGCGAAGGTAAAAAACAAAAAAAGTAAGATGATTTTATTTTTGAGGTTAAACATAGGCCACATCATCTCACCTTCCCTTCATTAAGGAGCTATTGTAGCGCTACAAGGAGAAAAAAAAGCTTTCGTAACACAGTGCTACGATACAATATAGTCAATTTTTTTCGGGGGTTTTCCAATGACAGCTTTGATTATTGTAGGCGTTCTCGTCTTAATTCTAGTGCTCATGTACAACAGCTTGGTGGGCAAAAAAAATCAGGTGGAGAATATCTTTGCCGGTATCGACACCCAGCTCAAAAAGCGCTACGATCTGATTCCCAACCTTGTCTCCAGCGTACAGCAATACATGCAACATGAACGCGGCATACTTGAAAAAGTTACCGAGCTGCGCGCCCAAGCGATGAATCCGCGGCTCAGCGACGAAAAAAAGATGGCGCTCGATCACGAAATTTCAGGTATGCTCGGCTCCATCATGGTGGCAGTCGAGAACTATCCAGAACTCAAAGCCAATGAAAATGTCATGCACCTACAACAGACCCTACACGAGGTCGAAGAGCAGATTGCCGCCGCCAGACGCGCCTATAATCAATCTGTCACCGATTACAACAACGCCATCGAAATGATCCCCACCAACTTCATGGCGCAATGGATGCGCTACACACGCAAACCGGTCTTTGAAATCAGCGAAACGGAACGAAAAGGCGTGGATGTCAAGGCACTCTTTGAGCGTTGAGCATGAAATCGACCAGTGAACTGACCGATTTTTACTACAAAACCCTCTACCCTGACCTCAAGAGGCTTGAAGAGGAGCGCAAACGCGTCAAAAGTAAGCTGACCACCGCCTTTGTGATGATCGCACTGTTTAGCGTCATTATCATGGCCGCTCTTGCTAATTGGGCGGACACCTTTCATGAGGGTCTCTTGTTTGTCGGTTTTGTCGCTGTCGCCATTGGTACCTTCATCTACAAAAATACCGTACGTGACTACCAAACAGACTTCAAGCACAAGATAATCGGTCCGCTCATCGCCGCCATCGACGCGCACCTAAGCTACCGCGCCGATGGGATGGTCACACAGATGCGTTTTGAACGTGCAGGACTGTTTCGACGCTCCATCGACCGCTACAGCGGCAACGACCATGTGATTGGTCAGATCGATGGTGTAGCGCTTGAATTTTCCGATCTGCACGCCGAGTATCAGACACGAGACTCCAAGGGAAACACCCATTGGCATACCATATTTCAAGGGCTTTTTATCGTCGCGGAGTTCAACAAGCACTTTCACGGTACCACCTATGTGCTGCCCGATAGCGCCGAAAAGAGCTTCGGAACCCTGATCGGGCAGTGGCTTCAATCGACCACTGGGTCGCATGGTGAACTGATCAAAATGGATGATCCCGAATTTGAAAAACACTTCGTCGTCTACGCTTCCGATCAGATTGAGGCACGCTACATTCTCTCCCCGTCGATGATGCAAAGGCTAAGCACCATCCGCGCACGCTCCAAAGCTGAACTTTATATCTCCTTTGTCTCTGAGCAAATTTATCTAGGCATTTCAACAAACCGCGACCTGTTTGAACCCAGCGTCTTCAAATCCCTGCTGCGCCTTGAGCAGGCAACGGAGTACATCAGCTATCTGCGTCTGGCCATCGGCATCGTCGAAGAGCTCAAACTCAACCAAAAACTCTGGAGTAAACAGTGAATGACGCCCCATCGCTCTTACATGTAAGCCTCAAGGACTTCTTTACGTTTGAGGTGCTAAAGCTCGCCTTAGTACCGCTGCTCTTAACCATGTTCGTGCTCTATCTGCTCTTCTTCTCAACGGCAGATTCTCTAATAACTCAGTTGCAACAAGTCGAACTAGAGGTGCAGAGCCAAAGTATGCACGAACCATCCCCAAGCGACGAAGGCATACTCGCTTGGCTGCTCAAGTACTCACTCACCTCTTGGATCGCCGGGTTTTTGCTCTATACGGTAGGCATTATCGTGGTGATGTACCTATCGATCTTCACTACCCTTTTTATCATCGGCTTTATGACCCCGCTTATTGTGGGCATCGTGCATCGGCGGCACTATCCGCAACAACAGCTCCATGGATTTGGGAGCATCACGACGGTGCTATGGCACTTTATCAAAACCCTCATCGTGATGCTTGTGCTCTTGCTTATTTTGATGCCGCTCTACTTTGTCCCGCTGCTGGGCTTGCTGGTGCTACATCTACCTTTTTACTACTTCTTTCACCGCTTGCTCAACTACGACGTAGCATCAACCATCTGCTCCAAAGCCGAATATGAGCAACTGATGCGCACGCGCGGATCGGCGGTACGTCTTCACACCTTCTGGATGTATTTGGCGACGATGATTCCCTTTATCGCTCTGTTTGCCATGCTCTTTTTTGTGCTTTTTCTCTCGCACTTCTATTTTCAGGCCCGTCGGAGTAACTCTACTATCGTGATGATTGAAGCATCTCGGTAATATGCGATGCACTTTGGGGCTTGGCGTACAAATAGCCCTGAATCTGATAACAGCCGTGCTCTAGCAAAAACTCTTTTTGCCGCACCTCTTCCACCCCTTCGGCGATTACCTCTAGGTGCATGTGCCGGGCAAGGTCAATAATCGTACATGTAATCGCTTCATCCTCCTCATCTCCAGGAATATCACGGATAAATGAAGCATCGATTTTGAGCTTGTGAATCGGTAAACGCTTGAGCAGCGACAAAGAGGAGTATCCAGTACCGAAATCATCCATCGCCAGTGCTATACCTGCAAAAAACGCACCCATCCGGCCACCCGTGACGTTTTGATCCGGCCACCCA
>DZBC01000063.1 GCA_022729835.1 Sulfuricurvum sp.
GATACCGGCGCCTTCGATGAGGATATCAAGGTCGGGCTTCATCAAGCGCGCGGAGTATCCTTCTGGCACATCTCCGGCAAAAGTGATTGATTGCTCTATTTCATCAACGGCAAGCAGGGTGCGGATTAGCTCATGGCCGCCCTGATGTGGACGGATGCTCAGAGGAAAGCGAAGCCCGCTGTGGGGTAGTTGTGAAGCATGATCGCCGAGGTAGCGTTTGTACAGTGCAAGCGCCGGTTCACCATCGATTTCATAGAGGATGTTGCCTTTGGATTTGGTGATGGTGCGGACACTGCCAAATTCGCTCCAGCCGCCATAACAGCCGCTACTGATACACAGCGCTTCGCCATACAATCCGATGGCGGCGATGGTACGTTCGCGCGGCACGTCGTCGGCGATGACAAAAGTGTGTCCAAAACGCTCACCATCCCCTGCCATGCCTCCGGTGACGCTCACCCCTTGGTTCACCTTGTTGATACCGCGTACCAGAGCAGAGCCGTTGATGAGCAGACCGTCACTGATGACAAAGATGTGACGCAAGCCCTCTTGAGGCAGCCCTATGATGAGATCGCGGGCACTGCTTTCAAGATCGTCTTGCGTGTCGAAGCGGATATGAGAGAGTGCCACATGCGCGTGTTCGAACCAGACAGCGGTGGCGCACAGCGGGGCGTCGATGATGCGTGCACCGAGGATATTACCCGAAGAGGAGGCTCCCACAATGTGTGCTGAAGGAAATAGGCCATGCATGGTGGCATAAGGTTCTGCTTGCTCAAGCGTATCGGTATCACCAAAGATCAAAAGCAGTTGCACTTCAGCAAAATTTTGAGCTTCGAGTGCGCCACCCTCTCTGATCCAAGCACCTTCTTGATAGATCCATGTGGCCAGTTGCATGTCTGTGTCTCCTTGCAAAATTGTTTAAAAAAGCATACAGCAAAGAGGGCAAGCAAACTCTTAAAGTCATGGCGATAGCGCCTTAGGTGAATATCTCCTGCAGCCGGTTGGCGTTTTTCATCTGGGCGTGCAAAGCGGAAAAATCGCCGTTTTTGAGGGCTTTTTTCATGCGGAAAAGTTCCTCTTCAAAGCGCTCGATGGCGTCGATTACATTGTGGCTGTTTTGACGGAAAATATCTTCCCACATATTGGGCGAACTCTTAGCCAGTCGGCTCATTGAGCGAAATCCCCCGGCGGCGAGGGCGAGAATGTTCTCTTTATCCTCTTGTGAGAGGACGGCATTGGCGATAGAGTAGCTGATCATGTGGGGCATGTGGCTGATAAATGCGGCGTGGCGGTCATGCTCATGGGCGTGCATGTAATGCAGGCGCATGTGCAGGGCACTAAAGAGCCGAATCGCCACCTCTTGTTGGTGGGTGCCGCTTTGTTCCAGATCGCACAAGACTACTACATTGTCCTCATACAACCCTTCAACGGCAGCTTTGGGACCGAAGTTTTCGGTTCCGGTCATCGGGTGGGCGGCGACAAAATTTTTGCGGATCGCTTCTGGGACGGCCTTGATGATGGCCTCTTTGGTGCTGCCCATATCGATGATGGTGGTCTGTGGCGCTACATCGACAAGACGGCGCAGCAGCTCAATGACCCCTTCGACGGGAACGGCCAAGACGATGATATCGCAGCTCTTGATGGTTTCAAAATCGACGATGGCGTCGATAAGGCCGAGTTCTGTGGCCTCTTTTTGGTGTTTTGGATTGTGGTCGCTGCCTAAAATAGCATGAATAAAGGGGACACGACGCGCACTAAGCGCGAGCGATCCACCCATAAGGCCAAGGCCGACAATCCCCAAACGCATCTGTTGCATGGAGTCCTCCTGCAGGTGTGAGGCGATATGTTACATGTAAATGTGTTAGAAAGCCTTGATATTTACGCAATATTAATGCGCTTATCGCTAGAATTTGCCCTATTTTCGCCTCGGGAAGCCATTTGAAACATTACTTTTTGCCAATCATCGCACTTTTTTGGACCGCGCAGCTCTGTGCCGCGACTGTCTCTGCCATACATTTTGAAGGAATGGCCCACATTAGCGAGGGGGTTGCAAAGCGGATGCTCGCTTTTGGTGTCGGTGACGCGCTCGATCCACAAAAAGTGGATGCCTCGGTCAAGACGCTCTTTGAACAGGGTTACTTCGATGATATTTGGGTCGAAGAGCAAGAAGGGGTGGTGACCTTTCATCTGCGCGAGAAGCCAGTGATCTCCAAGATCGAACTCAAAGGCTACAAAGACAACGACGATGAGGCGCAAGAGAGCTTATTGCAGATCAAAAAAGGTTCACTCTACGACGAGAAGCGGCTAGAGGCGGTCAAAAAGCGTATTATCGATGCGCTAAGCGAAACCGGAAAGATCGATTCAGTAGTCGAGATTGAGACCGAAAAACAGGATAACGGTAGCGTTAAAGTGCTCTTTCAGGTCAATGAGGGGGAAAATATCGTAATCGAAGAGCTCGATTATCACGGGGTTTCGGGGCTTGAAGCTGAAGCGTTTGATGAGGTGATCGCCAATAAAGAGCATGAGTTTATGGGATGGTTCTGGGGACGCAATGACGGAAAAATGCAGCTTTCCCAGCTACAGTACGATCCCTTGCGCATTCGCGATTTCTATATGCAGTATGGCTATCTCGATGCCAAAGTTGATGAGCCCTTTGTTCGGGTCGATTTTGACAATTATCTTGCAGCTATGAGTTATCAGATTAGCGAAGGAGATGTCTACCGTGTCAGTGATATTGTCCTGATGCAGCGCCGAGAAGTGATCGATGAGGCCGCTTTACGTGAGGTGATTCGGCTGGAGAAGAATAAGGCCTTCAATATCAAAACCTTCCGCGAAGATGCTGAACGTATTAAGACGCAGATCGCCGATTTGGGTTACGCTTTTGTGCAGGTTTCCCCTGATTTGCGCAAAGATAAAGAGGGCAAAAGCGTCGAGGTCGTTTATGCTATTGATCCAGGTGAGAAGGTGCGCATCCGCAACGTCATTATCTCTGGTAACAACCGCACCTTAGACCGCATCATCCGCCGCGAACTCTATCTCGCTCCTGGTGATATGTACAATCTCACCGACCTCAAAGACTCACGCAATGCACTGGGGCGTACTGGCTATTTCGAGTCCAACACCATCGAAGAGAAGCGCATTGATGCGCAGACGATGGATCTGATCGTTAAGGCCAAAGAGGCGCCCACGGGCAATATTCAGCTTGGGGGTGGATATGGCAGCTATGGCGGCATACTGCTCAGCCTTGCGGTGAACGACCGCAATATCTTTGGCTCGGGTATCGACGTAGGTGTCCAGCTTGAGCGCAGTCAGCGCAGTGAAAACTACTCCTTTAACATCTCTAATCCACGCCTTGACGACAGCGACTTTAGCGGCAACTTTTCGCTCTACCAGACACGCTATGAGTACAACGACTACTCAGTCGCCACGCAAGGGGTCACGGTCGGGACAGGGCATCGCTTCACGCGGCATATTACGGGTTATTTGAGCTATACCTACGCCGACAACGGTTATGAAGACTATGAAGGCACGCTCTCGCAGAGCTACTACAGCATGTTTTTTGAAAGCTTTGCCAAAAGTGCGGTGACGGTGAGTCTGAATTTTGACAACACCGATGATTTCTATCTGCCGCGCGAGGGGGCTATTGTGTCTCAGGCATTTGAGCGTGCTGGCTTGGGCGGGGACGCTCAGTATTTCAAGAGCCGTACCAATTTTGGCCTCTATCGAGGGCTTGAGGAGTGGCTGGAGGTGGATCTGATCGCCCGTTACAAGGCGCGCTACAACTACGCTTCGGATTTGGGCTACATGCCGCTCGCCGAGCGCTTTTATCTAGGCGGTATCCGCACCTTGCGGGGGTATCAGTCCTACTCCATCTCTCCCAACTACGTCGATGAGTATGGCAGCCGTCGCCGCATGGGCGGGATGCAGAGCTTCTCGCAAAGCGCGGAGCTGAGCTTTCCGCTGCTGCCCAAAGCCAAGATGCGTTTGGCCGCTTTTTATGATTGGGGTTGGATTGAGGGAGATGTGCCCGATCATATTGCGTATCACAACATTCCCACGACAGGCACGTCTCAAGAGCACATCCGCTCTTCGTATGGAATGGCGTTGGAGTGGTTTTCACCGATGGGGCCGATTCAGCTCGTCTATGCCAAACCCATCGATCCGCAGCGCGGCGACCGCACGGCCAATTTTGAATTCACAATCGGACAGAGGTTCTAATGACATACTACTTACATGTAACGCTCATCGGAGCGATGGCTTGGCTGCTGTTTTTGGGTTGTGGTGTTGGCAAGGACGTCGGCGATTCCAATGTTACCCTCTCCATACGCGTCTCAGCGCTTCACTATCTCGCCGATAACAATGAAACCAACGAGACCCGCTTTAATGTCGGCGAAGCGGAGGGCAGCTATACCAACAGCTATGGCACATGGGATTTTTATGATGACAATATCAGTGGTGAGCGCGTGATCTCTAAGGCGATATATTTGGCTTCAGATGCCAACTGTTCGTTTGCGATCGAAGAGAATGCCACGGCGCCGACGCTCAAAGCGCCCGCAGACACCCATGACCGATTTCCCTATCTTAATGTCAACCCTTTTACAACGCTATTGGTGGATGAAAACGTGAGTGTGACTGAGTTGGCGCAGCGCTATCCTACGGCAGCATCGATTGATGAGGAGTTTAACTTTGACGTGGTATCGACGCGCTTTAACAAGGCCTATATCGACTCGCCGCTTACCGCCGAGATTTGCGACGCTCTGGAGCGTGTGATCATTTTGCAGCAGCCCTAAAGGAGCCTTATGTCTCGCATCCACACTCAAAGCGACTACCGCGAAAGTCGTTTTCGTGTTCTTCATGTTGATCTGCTTTTTGATCTCTCTCCTGCGCAGACTTATGTACGCAACATCATGCAGATCAGAGCGCTGGGCGGGGGTGAGACTTTGCGTCTTGATGGGGAGGCTCTGGAGCTTCTAAGCCTTACATGTAATGACCAAGAGGTGGCATACCGTATGGTTGATGGGGGCTTGGAGATTGAGGATATGCCGCTTGAAGCGACGCTGTGTATCGAAACCCGCATCAACCCCGAGGCCAACACGCAGCTTGAGGGTTTGTACTATTCAAACGGTCTTTACTGCACCCAAAACGAACCCGAAGGCTTTCGGCGTATTACCTACTTTATCGACCGTCCCGATGTGATGAGCCTCTTTCGCACCACCATTATCGCCGATGCCCAAAGTGCGCCTATTTTGCTCTCCAACGGCAACTTGATAGAGCAAGGATACAAAGAAGACGGAAGCCATTACGCCATCTGGGAAGATCCGTTTCCCAAGCCGACCTATCTCTTTGCATTGGTGGCAGGGGATCTAGGGGTGCTTCAAGAGATGTTCACGACGATGAGCGGGCGTGAAGTGAAGCTGGGGATTTACTGCGACAAAGGCAATGAAGAGCGCTGTACCCATGCGATGCGCTCACTCAAAAAAGCTATGGAGTGGGATGAGCGCGTCTATGGACGCGAATACGATCTGGATATCTACAACATCGTCGCGGTCGAGAGCTTCAACATGGGAGCGATGGAGAACAAGGGGCTCAATATCTTCAATGCGGCCTATGTACTCGCCGATGAAGAGCGCGCTACAGACGCCAATTTTATGGGTATCGAGAGCGTGATTGCGCATGAGTATTTCCACAACTGGACGGGCAACCGCATTACATGTAAGGATTGGTTCGAACTCACGCTCAAAGAGGGGCTGACCGTCTTTCGGGATCAGTGCTTTAGTGCCGATATGAACGATGCAGGCGTGCAACGCATTGATGATGTGCGGGCATTGCGTGAGCGCCAATTCGTCGAGGATGCTTCGGGTACAGCGCATCCCATCAAGCCGAGCGAATACGAAGAGATCAACAACTTTTATACCGCCACCGTCTATGAAAAGGGCGCCGAAGTGATCCGTATGTTGCACACCATGCTGGGTGAGAGACGCTGGAGAGCAGCGATGGATCTCTACTTTGCGACCTTTGATGGCCAAGCGGTGCGTACCGGGGACTTCTTGTGGGCGGTTCGTCAAGGCGGCGGTATCGATTTGACGCAGTTTGAGCGTTGGTACCACCAGATGCGCACGCCGATCATTCATGCCCACAGTACTCAAGAGGGCGAGCGCTTCATACTGAGCGTGCGCCAAGAGATTCTTGCTGATACCAAAGGCAAGGCAC
This sequence comes from Sulfuricurvum sp., assembly GCA_022729835.1. GTDB lineage: Bacteria > Campylobacterota > Campylobacteria > Campylobacterales > Sulfurimonadaceae > JAFGUB01. The sequence continues at coordinate 6,208 of DZBC01000063.1, forward strand.
AGCTTCCTTATCATTTCCCGCTAAGTTTTGCTCTTTTTGACGCACAAGGTGTTTTGCTTGAGCCGATAGTGCGCTCAGAGAGCGTGCAAGAGGATGTTGCTCAGGGTTTCTTACATGTACGCCAAGAGGTCGAAACGTTTACGTTTTACGGGGTGAGTGAAGGTTCACGGCTCTCGCTCAATCGCGGCTTTAGTGCGCCGATTCTGATGCAGTATGCGCAGGCAGATTATCCCTTTTTGATGCGCTTTGAGGGTGACGGCTTTGCCCGTTTTGAGGCATCGCAGCGTCTTGCTCAACGGGTTTTGCTTGAAGATCCCTCATTACGCAACGACTATCTGGATGCCTTTTGTGCAGTGCTTGAGGATGACACGATTCCCTCAATGCTCAAAGCGCAACTGCTCGCCTTGCCCTCAGATGTGGCCTTGATGCAGGCGCAAGCGGTGGTCGATATCGAAGCGATTGCTGGGTCAAAAAAGGCGCTTGAAGCGGCGATATTTGAACGTTTTGAACATACAATGCGTGTACGCTACGAGAAACTGCATGACCCTAAAAACAGCGCGATTGATGCGGAGTCGATGGGTAAACGCGCTTTGAAAAATCTACTGCTGGGCTATTTGGCCGCATCGCGCCACAGTGGAGCGCTCGCACTGTGTAGTGTGCAAAGCGAGGAGAGCGTGAGCATGACCGATCGTATCGCTGCGCTGAGCTTGCTTGAGCAGTTTGCTCCGCAGATTGCCGAGCCTTTTTTGAGTGACTTTTATGAAACTTATCATGATGATATGCTGGTGATGAGCAAGTATCTCTCATTGATTGCTTCAGCCGACCGTGAAGGGGTTTTGGAGCGTGTGATCGCACTGCAAAACGATCCGGTTTATGATGTCAAAGTGCCCAATCTGGTGCGTGCCTTGTTGGGGAGTTTTGGGCGTAATCTGCGCCGTTTTCACACGCAAGATGGGTATGAGTTTATCGCCGGCCGCATTATGGCGCTTGATTCAATCAATCCTATGATTGCCGCAGGGTTGTCGGGCGCGTTTAAAACTTATGCACGGATGGATGCAAAGCGTCAAGTCTGGATGGACGGCGCGATTGCGCCACTGCTGCGGCTTGAGACGCTCTCGAAAAATACGCGAGAAATCTTAGAGAAGATTGTGGGCCGATAAGGCCAGCGCTTCTCGCGCTTGGCAAGAGCGTTTTAGTGATGCGCGTCGGCGTCGAGATTGAAGAGCTTAGAGCCGATAAAATAGAGCAGAACACACAGCCCCAGACCACCAAGCGAAATCATAATTTCTGCGGCTGAGGGGAAGTAGCTGACCCATTCGGGTGCGAGCTGGTATTCGGTATTTTTGAGCATTTGTAGCGGTTTGAGTTGGGAATCGTGGACGAGGTTGTAACGCATGAAAAAGATACCAACCATGCCGCTAAGCGAAACCCAGAAGATGGCCACAAGGTTGGAGCCGGTTTTGCGTAAGATAACTACCAGCGGCACGATCATCACCAAAACCACTTCGATCCAGAAGGTCCAAGAACCCAAAATATGCGAAGCGACATCGGCACGTCCGGGTAGGCCGTCGTAGATATCGGTGAGCATTTTCCATGAGACGAAAAAGATCAAAATGGAGATAAGCAGAGCTTGAATCTTTGCGAGATTGGTGAGCAGTTTTTTGATCTCTTCGGGGAAACTCAGCTTATAGCGCAGTCCCAGCATGATAAAAGTGATGAAAATGCCGGTAATAAAGGCTGTCAAAATAAAGTAGGTCGGGAAAAAGACACCGTTTGAGATGGGACGTGCGTTGAGAAATCCAAAGACACCGCCGAGGTTAGAGTGGGCGAGCAGACCGAACATCAGACCAAAAAAGCCGACATAACGCGCCATACGCATATCGTTGCGTAGCAAAAAGACAAATTCAATGACCATAAACGTGAGGTAGATGCCATAAAGGGTACCCATCCACCAGATAGCCGAGGTAAGGCCGGGGCTAAGGACGTTGTAGATCACCATCGTCACCGGATGGCCGATCTCAAAGGCAATAACGGCAAAGCCTGAAACAATCGTGACAATCGAGCCGAAAATCGCCCGTTTTGAGACCGCCATATAGTCTTTGAAGCCAAACACGTCCCCTAAGGAGCCGACGATACACAAGCCGGTAGAGGAGACAACGAAAAAGATATAGACTGCAATGAGCAAGCCCCAAGGGTGCTGTCTGGTGACGCCGTAAGCGTGGTGACCGTGTTCTAGGTAGATGGCGACGCCCAGCGCGAACATCGCCAAAAAGGAGAGGGTCATCAAAGCGATGAGCAGATTCACCGGGCTCTTTTCAAAAGTGAAAAGATCACGGATCGAGATACGGTTATACGGAATAGTGGTAATAAATTCTTTGATACTCATACGGCGTCCTTATGTGAGGTAAAACAGTTTGGGATTGGTGCCAAGGTGCGGCTTGAGGGTAAAGTACTCTCGGACGCGCAAGAGCTGAGAAATTTCACTCTCAGGATCATCCAGATCCCCGAAAACACGAACTTTTGTCGGGCAGGTCGCTTGACAGGCGGTGGTGGTTTCTCCGCGTGCCAGCCTGGTGTCACTACAGAAGTTACACTTATCTACGGTGTGTGTGCGGTCATCGACATAACGCGCATCGTAGGGACAAGCGACCATGCAGTAGCTGCACAAAATGCATTTTTCCGCATCGACGCGCACGACACCGTTCTCATCATAATAGGTTGCGTGGGTTGGACAGACCGATTCACAGGGAGCGACTTCACACTGTTGGCACTGGCTGGGCACAAAGGCGTTGGAGGTGAGATCCAAAAAGGGATACTCACCTTTGATCGGCGCATGTCCTACCCAAATGCGTTGTTTGTCGGCACCAAGCAGAATGCCGTTCTCCTCTTTACAGGCTACTTCACAAGCCTTGCAGTCAATACAATTTTTATAATCTAATGCTATTGCGTATCGTGCCATTGTTATACCTTTTTGATTGTTACAAATGTTTCATGCATGGCTGCGGATCCATAGACCGGTTCCGCATGATCTTCGATGATTGCATTGTCATTGGCACCGTTTTGATATGACCATGTAAGGGCTTCGCTCTGTTCTCCGAAGCCATGGATGAAAAAGAGCTGATCGGGTGCTATTTTTTCTGTGGGATAGGCTTTAATGCGGATGGAACCCATGCTGCTTGAGACCTCAACGCTGTCACCAAACTTGATGCCTTGATCTTTGGCGATGCGCGCATTGACCCACAGGTAATTTTCGATCATCAAATCGCGGAGCTTGGCATTGTTGCGTGTTGAACTTTGGGTGAATTGCGCATGGCGACCGGTGAGCAAAAGAAAGCTTCCTGCGGGAATCATATACTCGTACTCCTTGCGCCATGTCGGCATGGGGTCTACCCCTTTGGCTGCCAGATTGGCCACATTGCACTCAATTTTACCCGAAGGGGTCAGCGGTTTGCCACCACCCACGCTGTAGAATTTTTTGTTTTCCGGGTAATACTCAAAATCGTTGACCGAAATTTGTTTGAAGTATTTGTCCATGTCTGGATAATAGACCCCTTTACTGCGTAGTGCTTCTGCGGCACCCGGATAAGCTGAGACTTCATGTTCGTTGAGCTGCTCTTGAAGTTCTCGAA
>DZBC01000064.1 GCA_022729835.1 Sulfuricurvum sp.
CAAGTGGCCGGATGTTCTGCGCGATTGGTGGCCGGATGCGCCGTTATATGCAAACAGCTCTTTGTCACCCGAAAAGATCATCCGCAAGGTATCGAGAAAGAGCGACTTACCGAAGCGGCGGGGACGGGAGAGGAAGTAGTAGGCACCGTTTTGGATCAGATCCAGCGCGATGGCTGTTTTATCGACGTAAAGATAATTCTCTTGCAAAATCGTCTTGAGCGTCGAGATTCCGATGGGCAGTTTTTTCATGGGGCGCATCTCCTTACATGTAAGGGCATTATAGCGTAGCGGTGAGGGGAAGTTTTTAAGTCGAGTGAGGCTAAGCAGCGCAGCAGCGACGCCTATTTGGCTACGGCTTTGAGTAGCTAGAGCGACTGCAACATCTCCTCAAAACGGTTGACCCGCTCCATCGCTTCGACGATGAGCAGGTTGATCTGCTCTATGTCGATGGCGTAGGTGCGGACAAAGGGCAGCAGGGCGTTAAGGTCTGCGTGTTCGATGGAGCGGGTCATGGTGAGCAGTTCGCCCCAGGCGCTTTGGGCCTCGAACATCGCCTCTTCGATCTCGCTTGAGACGTTGAGTTTGCGCAGAAAGCTGCGGTGATCGACTCCGAGCAGCAGGTGGATGAGCGAGAGCATTCCGACCAGATAGGCGGTGTGCATCATTGCTCTGGTGGGGTTTTTGTAGCGCAGACGTACAAGCCCCTGCATGATCTCGGTGCGGTTGATGACCATCAACAGCAGAGGGTGATTGAAGCCTTTTTGGTTGTGTTTGGAGAGCATTATCAGCAGCAGCCAGTCGCCTAACGGTTTGCGTCCAAGCAGCGTCACGATCTGCGCTATGGAGGTGATGGGGCGCGAAAAGGAGAAGAACGAAGAGTTGATGAATTGCATGAGCTGCAGCGCGAGCACATGGTGGCGCTCGATGGCGCTGACGATCGTCTCGACGCTCTCATCGCTTTGAAGCTGGGCGCGGATGCTGAGGATCGACTCTTGATCGCTGCTAAGCGAGTCACTCTCCATATCGCTTGGGCGTTCGATGTAATAGCCCTGAAAATAGCGCACGCCGCCGCTTTGGTAGTGCTCCATTAGGGAGTCGTTTTCAATCTTGGCGGCAATCACGTTTGTGCCGTGGCGCTGCAGTGCTTCGGCAAGTTTCAGCGCCAAAGCGGGATCACTGCGCAGGGCGTCGATCTTCACCGTATCGACGTAGCGCAGCAGAGGTTTGAGCAGCGAGGCGGCATCGGGCTTGACATGTAGATCGTTGATGGCAAAGCGGTAGCCTTGCGCATGAAGACGATTGAGTAGCGGTGGCAGCGCCTTATCCTGCAGACTCTGTTGCAATAAGCTCAGCACAAAACGCTCTTTGGGAAGGGCGCCGATCAGATCTTTGCTCAAAAACGCCGTATCGACCTTTAAAAATCCCTTGTAACTCCCCAGCACCCGTTCGATACCGAAGGTGTGCAGCAGTTGATCGAGTACTGAGGCGGTGATGGAGATATCGCTGTAGATGCCCTGATCGTCACGCTCTTGTCGGTAGAGAATATCATACCAGCAGATGCTCTTGTCTGAGCCGATAATCGCCTGACGGCCGATAATGCCCATGGGTTACTCCAGACCCTCAAACAAGGATTCGACTTCAAGTGCGCCTTCGATACACGGAGCGAGCGAAAGCATCTCGGTGCCGCTAAACCCCCGTACATACCAGTAGCGACCATCGAGCAGCCGGTAGTGATCGACGATACGGTTTTCGGGATCGACAAGGTAGTAATTTTGGATACCGCAGAGCTCATAAAGCTCTTTTTTGACCCCTTTGTCCTTTTTGGCGGTAGAGGGGGAGAGGACTTCAAAAAGGGCGCAGGGGCGCTCAGTGTTGCTGCACCAAAGCATCACGTCGGGTTGCACCACATGCGTGCTGCCGCGACACTGTAGTTTGAGATCATACGGGGCGATACGGGCTTTACATGTAGGTGTATCGCGGGTAAGGTTTTTTAGAAGGGTTGCGATGTTAAGTACCGTATCTTGATGCGCTGCGCTTGCGCCCGCCATCATGTGTATTTCTCCAAATATCAGCTCACAGCGCTCACCTTGGCGCAGACTTTGATCAATCGCGAGATACTCTTCATAGGTATAAGAATCCAATTTGCGTGCTTCATCCATGAAAAACTCCTTGTGCGTCGATTATAGCACCTCGGCCTTCAAAAGGGGCTTCGCAGCCCCATAAGATGGGGTCAAAGCCGTAGATGCGTTTTAAAATCTCATAGAGTTCGCCCAGCTCTTGCTGTAGCCGTGCGGGGGTTTGGATGAAGCGCTCTGAGGCGACGGCGAAGAACTCCGCGTCGTTTTCAAAGGCGTATTCGCCCAGTACGTCGCATGAGGGCGGCAGGCTCTCACTCTGTGCTACATTGTCGCTAAGCTGTTCAAAACAGTCAAAAAGCGCATCATCCAAATCCTCTTCATAATCGATAATATGGGCGAGTTCATGAACGATCACATTGTGCTCGCTTGGCGTAAATGCCTCATGCTTTGCCTCCTCCCATGAGAGTGCCATGCTCTCTTCATATGCCTGACCGTCAAGCTCCGCTAGCCCGCGCGTCACGATGCCACCCTCATTGATGAGCTCTTCGTACGCGAAGCCTTCGGCGTAGAAGATGATGTGTTGCGGATACTCCAGACGAGCACTCCGCCCCAGCGCAAGCACGGCAGCGTAGAAGGCAACGACAATGCGCATTTCGTCGCTTACATGTACGCCTGATCCTTCAAAACTGCGGGTGTGCACAAAACGTAGAATGTTGCGCTCGACATTCATGCGCTCGTCCTCACTCAGGGCGCAAAACAGTGCAATCTTCTCCAGCGTAGTGCGCCACGCTTGGGGAAAAGGCAACTGCTTCAAGGAGGCTTCGCGCCGCCGACGCGCTAAGGTCCACCCCAGATAAAAGAGCGTAAAAAGGCCAAAAAGTGTCCCGATGATCAGCGCGAGTGCGAGATCATAAGGCATCTAGGCACCGCGCTCTAACTGCTCTTTTTTTTCTTCAATCCCCAACAACAACTCGATTTTGGCTTCGTATGCCGTTTCGAGCGTTTCGAGCTCACCAGCCAGTGTGCTTAAGCCCTTTTTCCCGTAGCATTCCGGGTTACTGAGACACTGTTGCAACTGCGCAATCTGTACTTCCATCGCATCGATTTCAAGCGGAAGCGATGCCAGCAGCTCTTTCTCTTTGTAGCTGAGTTTTTGGGCTTTGTCGCTTTTGGGCTTTACATGTAAGGGTTTTTCCTCTTTGACGCGCTCACGCTCCATCTCGTCGAGCTGGGCTATTTCACGTTCGATTTCGAGGTATTCGGTGTAGGGTTGGTAGGACTCTTCGATGGTGCCGTCGCCTTTGAAGATAAAGAGCTTCTTGGCGATTTTGTCCACAAAAAAGCGGTCGTGGCTTACCAGCACCACTGCTCCTGGGAAGTTTTGGAGCTGCTCTTCGAGGATGTTGATGGTGGGGATGTCGAGGTCGTTGGTGGGTTCATCGAGGATCAAACAGTCCACTTTTTTGGCAAAGAGCAGGGCCAGCGCGACGCGGTTTTTTTCGCCGCCGCTGAGGATGCCGACCTTTTTGTCCAGAAACTCTTTGGGGAAGAGGAAGTTTTTCAGGTAGCCGTAGACGTGGTAGCTCTTGCCCTGTACTTCGATGCGATCCCCGCCCAGCGGGCAGAAGGTTTCGATGAGGTTTTTTTCATCATCGAGCATTTCGCGGTGCTGATCGAAGTAGCCGATGCTAAATTCGCCTTGCTTGATGACGCCCAAGCTGGGTTTTAGGCGGCCCAGCAGCGCTTTGAGTAGGGTTGATTTGCCGCTGCCGTTGGGGCCGACGATGGCGATGACATCTTTTTGCAAGATGCGCGTCGTGAAATCAGAAATCAGGGTGCGCCCGCCCAGCGTGATGCCCAGATGGTTCACCTCAAAGAGCATCTTTTGGCGGTTGACGCTCTTGTCGCGGTTGAAGTGTTTGGCTTCGCGCTGCAGCTCCACTTTCATTTTTTGGATCTGCGCGGGGTTGGTTTTGGCCGCTTCACGCAATCCCATCAGCCGATCTTTACGCCCTTCGTTGCGCTTAAGCCTTGCTTTGACGCCGCGTGAGAACCATGCGTTTTCGGCTTTGAGCAGGCGCAAGAGGTCTTCGTGGGTTTTTTGCATGTTCTCCAGCAGCGCCTCTTTCTGCTCCAAGTAGCTGCTGTAGCCGCCGCGAAATTCGCGCAACTGAGCGTTATCCACTTCGACGGTTTTGGTGGCGATCTGATCGATGAAGTAGCGATCATGCGAGATGAAGACGAGTGTGAATTTCTCTTTGAGAATCAGCTCTTCAAGAAACTCCACCATATAGACGTCAAGATGGTTGGTCGGCTCATCGAGCAGCAAAACATCGGGTTTTTGTAGCAGCAGCGAGGCCAGAGCGACGCGGCGCTGTTCACCGCCGCTAAGCATCGTGACGGGTTTGTCTTCAAATGCGACGAGCTGAAAATGTAAGATGATACGCGAGATCTTATCATCGAGGTTCCACGCGTTGTGATGATCGAGCAGATGGGTGATGCGCGCATGTTCGGCGAGTAACTCTTGATTCTCAAAATGATCCGCAAGCAGTATTGAGAGCTCATCAAAGCGGATTTTGGCGGTTCTTAGCTCATCTAAACCCGCTTCGACCGCTTCGCGTACGCTGTGGCCTTCGGCAAATTTCGGGACTTGCGAGAGCATTTTGATCTGGAGGTTTTGGCGGGTGATGCGCTCACCCGCATCAAAGTCAAGCGAGCCCTCGGCGATCTTCATCAGCGTCGATTTGCCGCTGCCGTTTTTGCCGACGATGACAATGCGCTCTCCTTCATCAATGTGAAAAGAGACGTTTTCAAGGATTTTTTGGGCTTCGAAATTTTTGGAGATGTTGAGCAGGTCGATCAGGGCCATGAAACTACTTTTTAGCTATTTTAGCACAAACGGCGCATCGCTACCCAGCAGGCGATGGCGTAGTCAGAGTAGGGGTGTTCAAGTTGATGGCGCGGGATGGCGTCGGCGCGGAGTTTAGCGCGGACAATGCCTATGATCAGATAACCAAGCAAGAGGGCAAAAAAAGCCATAACAGCGTCAAAACGCGCCCAAACCAAGAGCGCAAGCAGCAAAGCGGCACTCTTGAGTGAGAGTGTGATTAGCCAGACATAGACCTTACATGTAAGGGTGTCGGGGGTCGGTGTGGGTTCGATCATATCGATGGTGTGCGGTTCCATGCGTGCCATTATAGCGCACTTTATGACGATTAAAATATCAATATTTAATACTTAATTCGTCAATCTAGTTGCGTTCATTTAAGTCGTCATTATAAAAAAAAGGTATCCTTTGCAAAATTTTATATTCAAGGATCAAATAATGCGTGAACCAACACTCGATCAAATCGAAGACTATAATACTCTCAAGGGAGAGAAAAAACGGATTGTATGGGCAGTGATCATTGCAGGGCTGATTATCGGTGTGATTTTCGCTACGGCCAAATGGGTTTACAGTGATGTAGACGACGAGATTCAGACTGAGAAAGTCGGCAGGATACCGGTGCAATAGATGGTACAATGGCGCCAAAAAGGAATGCGATGATAGTGACGTTGATGGCGCTTTTTACACTCTACGTGGTGCTCAAACTTTATGTTAGTGTGATGCAGATCGGGTACATCAATGAGCGCAAAAAGAGTGAAGCCGTCTTGATGTCTGCGCGTAACTTTCACGACGCGGCGCTCTACGCGACAGCGCGTGAGCGGCTCTCTATGGTGTCAACATTGATAGAATATGCGCTCTTTTTGTTCTGGATGGGCGGTTTGCTGGTGTGGTTTGCCGATGTCACGATGGGCCTTTCACCGATGCTGCAAAGTGTGGCGGTTGTTATGGGCTTTGTGCTGATTGGCGGGATCGTCTCTTTGCCGCTGGAGTGGTATGGCAAATTCGTTATCGACGCACGTTTTGGATTCAACCGCTCCACATACGCTCAATATATCAAAGATACCTTGGTCTCGACGTTTCTGAGTCTGTTGTTTGGGTCGCTGGTGGTTGCCGGTGTTCATGCGATTATTGCCAATGCAGCGCTTTGGTGGCTCTGGAGTTTTCTCTTTATCTTCGCGGTTATTATTGCGATCAACATGCTTTTTCCGACCATGCGTGCCCTCTTTTTTGACAAGCTCACCCCCCTTGAGGACAAGGAACTGGATGCTCAAATCGCGCAGATGATGGAGGCGACAGGATTTCAAAGTAGCGGTGTTTTTGTCAGCGATGCCAGTAAGCGCGATGCGAAGCTTAATGCCTATTTTGGGGGTATCGGAAAGACCAAAAGAGTGGTGCTTTTTGATACCTTACTGCAAAAGTTAAACCACAAAGAACTATTAGCAGTGCTGGGGCACGAACTGGGGCACTTTGCGCACGGGGATATCTATAAAAATATTGCGGCCGTCGGCTTGATGCTTTTGGTGATGTTTGCCCTGTTTGGCAACCTGCCTGAATCGCTCTATCTGGAGATGGGCATTGCCGAAGCGCCTTACAGTGTCATGGTACTTTTTTTGTTATTGATGTCACCGCTGGGTTTTGTGATGATGCCGCTCATGGGGATGCTAAGCCGCCACAACGAGTTTGAAGCTGACCGCAAAGGCTCAGAGCTTGGCGGCGCCGAGCACTTGGTGGGCGCACTCAAGAAGCTCGTAAGTGAGAACAAAAGCTTTCCTTATTCCCATCCGCTTTACATCTTTTTTCATACAACCCATCCGCCAGTACTCGAGCGGCTCAAGGCGCTTGGGGCTGATCTGACTTCGGCCGATGAAGTGCATGAGGTTGATGATTTGGGCGGGTTATGGCCGATCAAACCATAGCCGCTGTGCTGCTTGAGGCAAGCGCAAGGCTGCAAGGGGTAGTGGAGTCCCCAAGACGGGAAGCGCAGCGGCTTTTGTGCGCTTTTTTGAAGTGCGATGAACTTCACTTGTTGGCGCATCCGCATCGGTATGTTGTGGATACGGAAGCTTTGTTTACGTGGGTGGCGCGACGTGCGGTGCATGAACCGCTTGAGTATATTATTGGTGAGGTGAGCTTTTATTCGCAGATGTTTTGGATCGATGCCGGGGCTTTGATCCCGCGTCCGGAGACGGAACTGTTGATCGATGAGGTGCTTAGACGTGTGAAAGCAGATGCGCCGCTTTGTATTTGCGAAGTCGGTATCGGTAGTGGTGTGATCTCGATCATTTTGGCGCAACACCTCAAAAACGCCCGTTTTATTGGAGTGGATATCAGCGAAGCGGCGTTACATGTAGCCAGACGCAACATTGCCCATTTTGGTCTTGGGGATCGGATTGAACTGCGGCTTGGTCATCTGCTTGATCCTGTGGATGAGAAGCTTGATCTGCTGGTCTCCAATCCGCCTTATATCGCTACCGATGCTCCGCTAGAGCGTAATCTGGCCTACGAGCCGCAAAATGCTCTTTTTGGCGGTACGGTCGGGGATGAGCTGATCGCGGAGTTGTGTAGGCTTACATGTAAGCGACATATTCCGATGTTTGCTTGTGAAATGGGATACGACCAGCAAGAGAAAGTGCGTTATCATTGGCGTTCATGTGCCTATGAGACGCTGGAGTTTTATCAAGATTATGCGGGTTTTGACCGTGGATTTGTTGTTCGACTAAAGGAGTTTTGATGCCAAATGGACGTTTTATGGCCGATGTAGCCTATTTGCTGCTTTTGGGTGCCACCTTGGGGGCTGTTTTGGTATTGGGCGCGTTTGCGGCTCCGGTCGTGTTCAATACGCCGATGTTGGAGCGCTTTGATGAGGGGGTGATTATGGCTGAGATATTTCGCCGTTTTACCTATTGGCTTTATGTGGCGGTTGCGGCGGTGGTGCTGTATGAGGGGTATCAGTTTAAAATCTTTAAGCGCGATATGATCTCTGTTTTGGCAGCGTTAAGTTTGCTTGGGACGGCTTTGCTCTTCAATACGGTCTACACGCCGCGTATTTTGCAGATGCAACAAGAGGGGATTGTGGCAACGCAGAGTGAGATTTTTGCCAACATCCACACCGCGAGCGAACTTGATTTTAAGCTGCTTGCTACAGCTTTACTGGTCTTGTTTGTACGCCGATATTATGTCATTACGCATCCAAAGCGTTGAGTTACTTGCTTTTTTAGTTCTAGTCAATTATAATGTATGCCATTAGGAGGTGATATTATGGAAATTGCACAATATGCTTTTCAATCTCCCTATCCACAACAGGTGCAGATTGGCAAACGCGAAAGTGTGGCTGAAGGTGGTCGAGCGCAAGATGAAAGTGCTAAGCTTGCCAAGGAATCGAATGACATGGTGCGTGATACCGCAGTGACTGCCGCCCAGCAACAGCAAGAGCGTGACACGGTTTTGGGTGGACGCTTGTTGGATCTTTATGCATAAGTTCAGCGCTTGATGATTCGCTTTGAGAATGTTTACAAGTCTTTTGGAACGCGCGCGATTCTCAAGGGGGTGAGTCTTGAGATTCCATCCCATCGCACTACGGTGGTATTTGGCATATCGGGAGGTGGTAAATCGACTATTATCAAGCATATCGTGGGCTTGTTACAGCCTGATAGCGGGTCGATTTATGTTGATGATGTAAAGGTCAACGGTGCAGATGAAGCAACACTCTTACATGTAAGAAAAAAAGTCGGCTTCTTGTTTCAAAGCGGTGCTCTTTTTGACAGCATGAATGTGCGTGACAATGTCGCTTTTCCAATCATTGAGCATCAAAAACTCTCCGCAAAAGAGGTAGAGCGCATTGTAGATGAGAAGCTCTCTATGGTGGGGCTTGATCCTAAAATTGTCAAAAACCTTTTTCCCGACGAGCTTAGCGGCGGAATGCGTAAGCGCGCCGGTTTGGCCCGTACGCTGGCACTTGAGCCGGAAGTTATTTTGTATGACGAGCCGACTTCTGGGCTTGATCCCGTCACCAGTGATCTGATCACCCAGATGATCCGAAGTTTGCAAGAGCGCTTGGGTGTAACCTCGATTCTTATTTCACACGACATCAAAGAGAGTTTTAAAGCTGGAGATCATTTTGCCATGCTCTTTGATGGGCGTATTATCGCTACTGGAGACCGTCACTTCTTTGAAACAACGGATAATCCAGTTATCTCACAATTCATTAACGCCCGTGCAGAGGGCCCTATCTCCTTTGATTAGGAGTGTCATTACAATTAACTGAGGAATCTATATGCAACGATTGGTCATCAAAGTAGGCAGTGCCGTTTTGACAGAAAATAATGAAATTGCCAAAGGGAGAATGCTTCATTTGATGACTTTGATTGCTGATTTGCGACAGAAGTACAGTGTAGTTCTTGTGACTTCAGGTGCGGTTGCTGCAGGATACAGTGCACTGAAATTGGATAAAAGTAAAAACATTGGTAAAAAGGCACTTGCAGCAGCCGGTCAACCAATTCTGATGTCGAGTTACAAGCGTAAATTTGATATTTTTGATATTGACACGGCTCAGATACTTTTGACGGAAGACGACTTCGATTCGCGTAAAAGAACAAAGACATTTCAAGAGATTATTGATGCTTTACTGGAGAGTGATATTTTACCCATCGTCAATGAAAATGACATTACTTCGACCCCCGAGCAGCTTTTTGGAGATAATGATCAGCTTTCGGCTAATGTGGCATATGCCATCGGGGCAGAACTCCTCGTGATACTGAGCGATATTCACGGCTATTATGATAAAAATCCAAGAGAGCATCCTGACGCTAAAATTGCAAAAAACGCACCCATCCGGCCACCCGTGACGTTTTGATCCGGCCACCCAT
>DZBC01000065.1 GCA_022729835.1 Sulfuricurvum sp.
GATCCAACTACTGGTGCATCAATATGCTACGGGTAAGGTGAGCGTAACGCTTTGAAGAGCGAAAATTATAGCGCTCCAAGCGATATGCTACAATAGCGCACACCACAAAGGAGGCTTTATGACCGCCATCTACAGACTTCCGGCCGACCAAATCCAAGAGACCCTCTTGCGTTCGATTCAGAGTGCTTTTGGTAGTCAAGAGATTGAAATCATCGTCAGAAACATTGACGATACCGATCATCTGCTCAGTACGCAAGCCAACAGGGAGCATCTAGCCCAAGCCATACGCAATCTCGACGATCCAAAACGCAAAGTGACGCTCTCCTTAGACGAACTGTCATGAAAGTCTCGTTTGAGCGCGCCGCATTCGATGATTTCAATGAATGGGCTTCAAGCAACAAAAAAGTGCATGCCAAAATCATCGCGCTTATCAAAGATTTAGATGTATTGACCGCTTGCTTTGTGGCGTAAGCTTCAGTACGCTGCCCCGCTCACCGACCTCACCTTCTCAATGATCGGCATCGCCGCCTCGCGCGCCTTGGCTGCGCCCATCGCCAAAATCTCGCGTACCTCATCTTGATGTGCGGCGTAATAGTCGCGGCGCTCACGATAGGGCGTATAGTAGTCCCAGATCAGCTCGCTCAGGTAGAGCTTGAAGTGGCCATGCCCCTCACCGCCTTGAACGTAGCGCTGTTGCAAGGCGGCTTGTCCAGCCTCGTCTAAAAAGAGTCGGGCGATGTTATAGACGTTACATGTAGCCCACTCTTTGGGTGCGTCCATTGCGACCACTTCGGTAACGATCTTTTTGGCCGTCTTCTCTTGAGCTTTGCGCTCGCCGAAGATGTTGATGGTGTTGCCGTAGCTTTTGGACATCTTCAGCCCGTCGGTACCGGGGACGGTTTTGACGTTGTCGTCAACCCTGTATTCGGGCAATACGAAGATATCGCCGTATTCGTTGTTGAAGCGGATGGCGATGTCGCGGGCGATCTCGACGTGCTGGATCTGATCTTTGCCCACCGGCACCACCTCGGAGCCAAAGAGCAAAATATCCGCCGCCATCAAGACAGGATAGCTAAAGAGGCTATGGTTGGCCGCAATCCCTTTGGCCGTCTTGTCTTTGTAGCTGTGGGCGCGCTCCAGAAGCCCCATGGGGGTGAAGCCCGAGAGCACCCAGTAGAGCTCAAGCACCTCTTTGACATCGCTTTGCACCCAAAAGGTGCTCTTGTGCGGATCGATACCCAAGGATAGAAAATCGGTCGCGGCCTGCATCGTCAGCTCGGATAGACGCGCTCCGTCGCTCACTGTGGTCATCGCATGGTAATTGGCGATAAACGCAAACACCTCATGCTCGCTCTGCGCGGCGACCATCGGCTCGATGGAACCGAAATAGTTGCCGATGTGCAGATCGCCCGAAGGCTGGATTCCCGTAAAAAGTCTCACACACGCCCCTTACATGTAAGTAAAAGCGAAATTATATCAGAATAGCTATGCTAGAATTTCGGCTTTACTATTTTCCCTAAGGATTCGTTATGAACATCCAAATTCGCTCCAAAGAGATTCACCTCTCCGATCATCTGCGCGCCCATCTTCAAGCGGCGAAAGAGCAGTTTTTGAAATACGGCATGGAGATTACCACCGCCAACATCTATATCACCAAAGAAAAAGAGGGTGTCAGCGTCGAATTCGATCTACACATCGCCCACCAGCAACCCATCGTGATCAAACAAGAAGATCAAAACCTTGACGCTGCGATCGATATCGCAATAGACCGCGTCGCGAAATCACTGCGTAGCCTCTCAGACAAAGTCAAAGACCGCAAACACAACACTTCCATCCGTGATATCGAGGTCGCAGAAGAGGCCTAATCGATGCGCATTGTCGCCTTGTTTTGGCTTACATGTACCCTTCTTGTGGCCTCTGATGAGCGCTACAGTCTGCGCCTTGCGGGTGGATGGGCGGATCATCACGATTTTGGACAGATTTTCAGCCTCAACGCCGGCTACCACCACGCCAATACCGCGCTTGTCGGAATCGACGGCGGCTATTTATTGCACCGATTCGAAGCGCCCTTTGATCTCTACCTCAAAGGCGGCGCGTACCGCTACCTCGAAAACGGCCATCAAGATGATTTCTTTGAAACCACCGCGTATCTCAAACTCTACTACAATGCCGACTTCTGGAATCAGCGCCTGCGCATCGGCTTTGCCGAAGGAGGTTCTTACGCCTTTGGTATCCCGATGGTCGAACGCTTAGAGGCACAAGAAGCCAACGACAACAACTCCAAGTTTCTCAACTATCTTGAGGTGAGTATCGACGCAAGCGTCGGCAAACTCTTACATGTAAAGGTATTAGATCAAACCTATATCGGCTGGACACTCAAGCACCGCTCCGGTATCTACGGCCTTATCAACAACGTCCGCAGAGGCGGATCGAACTACAATATGGTTTATATCGAAACCCACTTCTAGGAGCGTTACATGTACAATTGGATCTTATGGTTTCACATCATCTCGATGGTCTCTTGGTTTGCGGTGCTCTTTTACCTGCCCCGCCTCTTCGTCTATCATGCCGAAAACGCTCAGAATGAGGGCTTCGTGAAGGTAGTCAAAATCATGGAGTACAAGATTTTTCACTACATCGGCGTCCCCGCTTTTTGGGCAACGCTACTCTCAGGTTTGGCGCTTATTTGGCTCTATCCCGTGAACATCTTCACCACCGGCGGCTGGTTTCATGCCAAACTGCTCTTTGTGGTGATCTTGATCGTCTACTTCTTCTCGCTTGGAATGTTGCGCAAGAAGCTGGAGAAGGGTACATGTACCAAAAGCGGGAAGTTTTTTCGCTATTACAACGAAGCGCCGACGCTGCTTTTGATCTTCATCGTCGCGCTCGTAGTGGTCAAGCCCTTTTAAGGGCTACTTCTCGCCGCGCTTTTTGGCTTTGAGCAGAAGTGGCACCCCTTCGAAGTTGAAGGCGCTGCGGAGCTGGTTGGAGATGTAGCGCCGGTAGGTAAAGTGTAACCCTTTGGGTTTGTTCATCACCAAAGCGATGCGCGGCGGCCGCGTCTCATACTGCGTGGCGTAGTAGATGCGGATGCGCTGCCCCTTCATCGAAGGCAGGGTGTGACGGCGCAACGCCAGCTCAATCACTTCATTGACCTGCGATGTGGGGATACGCTGTGAGTAGTTTTCGTTGATCTGCAACAGCTTGTCAAAGATCTTGTGCACCCGCTGCTTGGATTGCGCCGAAACGGTGATGATGGGCGCGTAGTGCAGAAACTTGAAGCGGTAGCGCACCTCATCGATAATCTCTTTGTACTTCTCTTTATCGGCGACGTCCCATTTGTTCAGCACGATCATGCAGCCCAGACGGTTCTCGTCAATCAGCCCCGCGATCTTCTCGTCAAGCTCTTTAAACGGCTCGGAGGCGTCGAGCACCAAGAGCGCGATATCGGCCTCTTCGAGCATCTGTTCGGTGCGCATCAGCGCAAATTTCTCGATGCCTAAAATCTTGCCGCGTTTGCGGATACCCGCCGTATCGACAAAGGTGATCTCCCGTCCGCCGTACTGCACTGTTTCATCGATGGGATCGATTGTCGTGCCCGCTACCGAACTCACCACCGAACGCTCTTCACCCAGCAGTGCGTTGAGCAGAGAGCTTTTGCCCACATTCACGCGCCCGATGATCGCCACCTTGAGGCGTTTGGACGCATCGGCTTCGAAGTGGCGAATAATGTCGTTTTGACCAAAAGCGGAGTCATCAGGGATCTCAGCAGCATCAAACGCAGTCTCATCACCATCATCTTCGTCATCCGTCCACTCGTCATCATCGTCCTCCTCTTCGTACCCTTCGTCCTCTTCATCCTCAAATTCAGGCTCGTAGTAGCCGACCTCTTCAAGCTCCTCATCCAAGAACGCTTCGATCTCTTGAACCTCATCGTCTTGTGGCTCAAGCGGCTGCAACACTTCAGGTAGACGATCAGACACCCAGCTCAATAGCGTGGTGATGTGGCGGTTGTGTGCCACAGAGATACCGAAAATATGCTCCGCCCCAAACTCATAGAACTCCCAAAGCTTCTCTTGCATCTTGTCGTTGTCGATCTTGTTGACCACCAGCGCGACCGCTTTGCCCATCGATTCAAGCTGATAAAAGAGTTTTTTGTCGTCAGGCTCCGGCAGACTTTTGCCATCGACCATATAGAGGATGATGTCGGCTTCATAGGCCGCCTGTAGAGATTTGGCGCGTACTTTGTCAAACAGTTCGCTACCCTCATCCAGCCCTCCCGTGTCGAGCAAAATAACCGGTTTGCCCATGATGTCAGCGATACGTCGCTTAACGTCGCGGGTAGTGCCGGCCTGCTCAGAGGTGATGGCGTCGCGTTCCTTGAGAATACGGTTGAAAAAAGAGCTTTTTCCAACGTTTGGTTTACCGATAATGGCAAGTTTTTTCATGATGGCCTTACTTTGAGCACGAAAATGGCTTTGGAGGGAAATAATGTAACAGTATAGCCCAAAGGGGCTAAAGGATGCCTAGCGGTCGGCAAACTCTTTTTCGAGCGCCTCAAGTGCGTTTTGCGCCTGAAACTGCTGCCAGAGCGCATCATCGTTTTTGAAGCTTGATTGCACTTGAGAGCGGGCCTCACGGTTGATCCCATTTTCTGAAACGCTCATCAAGACAAATATCTCTTCATTTGCGGGATTTTGCCAATACTTGATCTGTCTAGAGCCTTGCAGACTCACTTTGGCCACCTGTTTGGAGACCTGCGTGGAGACCTTATCGGCCACCTCTGCCGAAGCAACTCCGGTAGCGCGTGTGAAAGTTTCAACCTTGTCTTTAACCAATGTTTCGATCTGCTGAGCCAAATTGGAACGCCCGTTGGCCATAGCCTCACGGCGTGAAAAACCTTGGCCCATTTTGCTTAGCGGCGCAACACCAACAGCGGTGATTTCACCTTCGATCACTTCATTGCCGCAAGCCCACTCCGGTGCCAATGCTCCAGCAATCGTACACTTGTAATCCTCATCGACTTCCGGCTCTTTGTCACTGCATCCGCTCATCGCCAATACGCCAGCCAAGGCACACGCCAAACCCCACTGTTTCATTTGCAGACTCCTTACATGTAATGGCGGCATCTTACAATGATTCCAATTAATCTTTACGCCCTGCGCTATAATGGCGGTATGCTACTTTATGATTGCATCCACCTACAAGCCGACATCGCCGATCTATCGCATCAATGTGCCCTCTTTAACCCTGATGCCATAGTTGCTATCGCACGTGGAGGCTTAATGCCTGCCGCTCTGCTCTCCTACACGTTAAAGGTGCGGCGTATCGAAACCGTGTCCATCGAAAGCTACGACGGACCAAGTCGACGCAACACGCTAACCCTCACAGACCACACCGCACTTGAGGCGTTCGAGCGCATCTTGATTGTCGACGATATCGTCGATAGCGGACGAACCATGCAACAGCTCCTTGAACACTTTGCCAAGCGCTACCCCCAAGCCGTCATTAAAACCGCCTCACTCTTTTATAAGCCCTCAGCCCTGCACCGCCCGGACTTTACATGTAAAGAAGCCTCTGAGTGGATCGATTTTTTTTGGGAACGCCACGCCTAAACACCTCCGCAGGCGTCAATCGGGATTAAACATCATCTCGCTATACTTCGTCCTATTTTATCAATAAAGGAAATCGATGACTAAAGAGTATATATTTACCTCTGAGTCTGTAACAGAAGGGCATCCCGACAAGATGGCGGATCAGATCAGCGATGCGATTCTGGATGACATTATTGCCAAGGATCCGCACGCCCGCGTCGCATGTGAAACCTTAGTCTCTAATGGTTTTTGTATCATTGCCGGAGAGCTCAAAACTTCAGCCTACAGCCCCATGCAAGATATCGTTCGTCAGGTGGTCAAGGAGATCGGCTATACCGATGCAACCTACGGCTTCGATCATCGTTCCGCTGCCGTACTCAACGGCATCGGAGAACAATCAGCAGAGATTCGCCAAGGGGTCGATCAAGCCGGCGGCGACATTGGCGCAGGGGATCAAGGCTTGATGTTTGGTTACGCCTGCCGCGAAACCCCCGAGCTGATGCCTCTGCCCATCCACCTCTCACACCGTCTTGCGGAGCGTCTTGCAACCGTCCGCAAAGAGGGAATCATCCCTTATTTGCGTCCTGATGGTAAGTCACAGGTGAGCATCCGCTATGTCGATGGCAAACCTGTGAGCGTCGAAACAGTCGTCATCTCCACCCAACACCACGACGGCATATCCCAAGCGCAAATTCGCGAAGACGTGATCAACGAAGTCATTAAAAAGGTCATCCCCGCTGAAATGCTCAGCCCCAATATCGTCTATCACATCAACCCCACCGGCTCATTTGTGGTCGGCGGACCGCAAGGAGACGCAGGATTAACCGGACGAAAAATCATCGTTGATACCTACGGCGGGGCTTGCCCGCACGGCGGTGGTGCCTTTAGCGGTAAAGACCCCACCAAGGTAGACCGTTCTGCCGCTTACGCCGCGCGCTATGTCGCCAAAAACTTGGTCGCCTCGGGCGTGTGCGAGCGTGCCACGATTCAAGTGGCTTATGCTATCGGTGTCGCCAAACCAGTCTCCATTATGGTCAACACCCACGGAACGGGCATCGTCGAGGAAGAACGGATTGAAGAGTGTGTTAAAGCCCTCTTCGACCTTACTCCGCGCGGCATTATCACCGCACTGGATCTGCTACGCCCTATCTACCGTAAAACAGCAGCTTATGGGCACTTCGGACGAGAGCTTCCCGAGTTCACATGGGAACGTACCGACAAAGCAGATGCGATACGAAACTTTCTTCAGTTTTAACCTTCATCAATTCTTCAAGATGCCCTAAAATGGGCTTCTTGATACTTGGTATCAACTCTTTTCTTCTTCTTTGTAACAGCCTATTGCAAATCTCTGTCTGGCCTTCGAAATTTTATTTGCATTTAAAAAAACTTGGTTATAGTTTTCTGGATTTTAAACCAAGGAGATTACATGGCAGTACTGATTAACGATACCTGTATCAACTGCGGTGCTTGTATTGACGAGTGCCCTGTAGAAGCGATTGTTGACGAAGATGATAACCCAACGGGTGAAGAGATTTATTATGTGTACGGAGACAAATGCGTGGAATGTGTAGGCCATCACGATGCGCCTGCTTGTGCCACTGCATGTCCTACTGAAGGGTGCATCACTTGGGATCAGATCGGGGAGAGTCCTTCTCACCGTGAAGACATCACACAAGAAATGCGTGACAATAAAGCGTCTATCGTAGAATAAGCCCAAGACGCCTTCTCACGAAGGTGTCTCCCCAGTATTTTTTCTTTTTCTTTCTTTTTAATCTTTTTTTACCAATTTTTCGGCTACAATTGCGCTCTATTTTTATAATGTTGTGAGGAGACTTCATGGAACGTACATTTTCTATCATTAAGCCCGACGCCGTAGCCAAAGGGGTTATTGGTAAGATTTTTGATCGCTTCGAAAGCAACGGTCTTAAAATTGCTGCCACTAAAAAACTTCAGCTTTCCCGTGCGGATGCTGAAGCGTTTTACGCAGTCCACAAAGAGCGCGGCTTTTTCAACGATCTGGTCGAGTTCATGATCAGCGGACCTGTCGTCGTCTCTGTGCTCGAAGGTGAAAATGCAGTAGCAAAGCACCGTGTTTTGATGGGTGCTACCAACCCAAAAGAGGCTGAAGCTGGTACTATTCGTGCAGACTTTGCCGAAAGTATCGATGCCAACGCTGTTCATGGTAGCGACTCACTCGAAAATGCTGCCGTTGAAATCGCATTCTTCTTTTCTGAGCGCGAAATTTCCTGATCGATGAACATTCCGTTTAGGAAGGTCGGCTCCATCCCTCAAACCTTTGAGATTGAGCGCGACGGAACTCGGATGAGTGGGACGCTGGTGCAAGGCGCTAAGGGCCTTGTTAAATTACACGCACGACTAGAGGGAGCGATAAGCCTCCCCTGCGATCTCTGCGCAGAGAATTTCGATACAATGCTAAACGAAGAGTTGACCGTCTTGCTACATGACGGGATTTTTCAAGGCACGGATGATGAGTATGATGTCGTTGAGTTTTTCGACGGTCTCATTGATATTGATTCGTTTTTAACGTCCGAGCTCGAACTGATTAGAAGTGACTACCACACTTGTCAGCGATGCTTGAACCCATAACCAAAAAGAAAGGAAAACAACAATGGCAGTACCAAAAAGACGTGTCTCGCACACCCGCTCTGCGAAGCGTAGAACACACTATAAAATCACACTGGCTCGTCCTGTCAAGGATTCTGATGGAACCTACAAGCTTCCGCATCATGTCAATCCTACAACAGGTGAGTACAAATAATCGATGGCAAAAATTGCTATCGATGCCATGGGCGGCGACTTTGGTTGTGAGCCTATTGTTAAGGGAACCCTACAAGCCCTTCAAGAAAAATCGTTTGAAGCCATTTTAGTAGGCAAAAGAAGCGAAATTCTCCCGTTTATTCCCAAAAGCTACCTCTCCAAAATTACCATCGTTGAAGCTGAAGACATTGTCGACATGAATGATGCTGCTACGGATGCTCTCAAGCGCAAGGAAAGCTCCATCTATAAAGCGGTCGAACTTGCCAGAAATGGTGAAGCGGCTGCTGTAGTTTCTGCAGGCCACAGCGGCGCTACTATGAGCCTAGCGACACTACGCATCGGCCGGCTAAAACATGTCTCTCGACCAGCACTGGTCACCTTGATGCCTGCAAAAAATGGTAAACGTACTGTTTTGCTCGATGTTGGTGCCAACACTGACTGTCGTGCGGAAAATCTAGTAGAGTTTGCGGTAATGGGGCACTACTACGCCTATGATGTCCTCAAAATCAATGCACCAAAAACAGGACTGCTTGCAAACGGAGAAGAGCCCTCTAAGGGCAACGAGGTCACCAAAGAGGCATTCAAAAAATTGTCTTCGTTTGAGGGTTTTATAGGGAACGTCGAGGGAAACAACATCTTTGACGGTAGCGTAGATGTCGTCGTTTGCGATGGATTTATTGGAAATCTTGTCTTGAAGTCTTCCGAAGGTGTTGCATCGGCGATCAGTTATTTTTTGAAAGATTACATCAAACGCTCCCCCATCGCCATTACCGGAGCCCTTCTAATGCGTAAAGTCTTTAAGCTCCTAAAAAAGGAGACTGACTACGCCGAGTTTGGTGGAGCACCACTGATCGGGATTAAAGGATGTGTCATCGTCGGTCATGGTAAAAGCAACGCAAAAGCGATCAAAAACGCTATTTTTCAAGCCATCCGCTATATCGATACCGGCGTCAATGCTCATATCGAAAAACGACTTGGCGAATACAAGGAACTCTAAATGAGCTACGCAGCCATGCGTTCGATTGGGGCATACGTCCCGGAACGAATTCTGACCAATAAGGACCTAGCCGTTATGGTTGACACTTCCGATGAATGGATTGTCAAGCGTACCGGCATCCAAGAACGACGCATCGCCGCAAAAGATGAAACCACCAGCGATATGGGAACCAAGGCGGCAGAAATTGCCATTGAGCGCTCAGGTATTGCCAAATGCGATATCGATATGCTCATTTGTGCCACCATTTCTCCTGATTATTTCAACATGCCCTCAACCGCAACATTGATCGCGACCAAATTGGGGCT